>JAPLJE010000260.1:0-4002 GCA_026388755.1 Deltaproteobacteria bacterium
ATACTGTGAATAAATGTATTTTACCTGATTGCTGTCCTTGAGCAGGCCGTTGATGCGGACTTGCAGCATGGGATTGGTTAAGACATTCTGGCGCATAGGTCTGTCGCCGGGATTGAATACGGTAATCCCCTCTCCAAGCCTGCGGTTGAACTGATAGGGCCGCGCATATATCATTTCGAATACTTTCGTGGGACTTTTCAGTTTTTTAAGCAGGGCATCATACAGGGAACTGCAGATGGTGCAGGGGTTATCGTGAAAGACCCATTCATATTCTTTGTCCGTAAACAAATTCCATTTGAATTCGTCATTTTGAAACAGATCGTCCAGAAACCCCCGGCGATAGTTTTTGGGTATCATGAGAATGGGATGGTCGTGGCTGGGGCAGGGAACCTCGACAAAATCTTCTGGAAGATAAGCTAAGGAATATTCATCCAGAAATTTCTTCTGCTCTTGTTCGCAGGATTCGACGGATTCGCAGGACGGCTCCAGGATGTTCTGCGGGGATCGGCTGAGCAGGCGAAGCATTCGATCCATTATCGGAATGCTGTCGGATTCGACGAATCCGCCCAAATCCTTTGAAACCAGACGCCAGACGGTTTCATAGCGGAAACCTTCCTCGGTATTGGTGTATTCCTCAAATTTCTTTAATAGATTGTTGAGGAATGTGCTTTTGCCGCAGCCCGGAGGGCCGTCAAAAATGTAGATTTTGTTTTGCTGTGCCCCTCGTTTGAGCGCGTCCACCTGGTCGATAAGGCGATTGGCAAACAGCCGGTCTGCAAAAAACGGGTGGTCTGCTCCTTCAACAAAGAGCTTGCTGCAATCATAATTGATAAAATTAATCGACTCCGGGTCATCTGGATATTCATCCACGCCTTCTCCCACGTAAGCCATCATCATATCATGGAACACCTGAAAAACATTTCGGAGTACCCGGGAAGGTCTCACAGACATGATTTTGATGAAGTCCTGAAAGGAAATGGAAGCGTGCTGATTCTGTTCGCTGATAATTTTGTCCAGGTGCTGAAGGGCAAGCTTGATATTTTCCATAATCGGGGATAATACCTTTATAAAAGAAGTCAGTAGCCAAGAAGTCGAAGTCCCCTACCCGATACTGAAGTCAACGGCCCGTTTTTTTGGGAAAGAACCCCCCTCTGCTTTCATGCTTTGAAAGAATCAACATCTTAAACCTATAAGATTTTCTTCGAAAGCTTCCGTTTTTCCATGATATACACGATTCGTTGCCACTTGATTTCCGGTTCCAAAAGTACATCCAATTTTGGCTTTTTGCCAGCGGCGTCGATTTTTGGCGTTGGTGGGGATACTGAAATCACTTCACTGGTCTCCAACTGGACCGGGCCTCCCCAAAAGTATTCTATGCCCATCAATGTATTGGCGATAAATTCCGTAACCAGCGGTTTTTCTTCAAACCGGTGATTCAAGTAAAGGGTGTTGTTGATTCGCTTCTCCGGTATGATTTCAACAAATGGCGGATGGTAGAGCGTATCCATCAGCATGTTGCGGTAATCCCTGACTTTTCGGCTTTTCACATAGTATTCCCAGACCATCCGGTCCTCATTCAGCCGTTTTCCAGCAACAAAAAGCTTGTTCAGTGTCATGAAATCCTGATCCACAAAAGTATTGATAAAGGAGAAATCACTGAAGTTTTCCCGCACATGGAATATGGCTTCACGGCCTGCGCCAGTTTGGGCGTCAAAACAATTCCGCTGAATTTCATTTTGTATTTTCTGAAACTGGTACGAAAACTTCCCCTTGTTGGCCATTTCTTCGATATAATGAAAAATTCGCATGCCCAGAGCATAAGGGTTCAGCCCCACGCGGGACAGGGAGGTGACGCCTGCATTGACCCTGGCAAACTCAACCTCGTGGCTTTGAATCCGGTCATCCTGAAGATACAGAGTTTCGTGCCAGTAACTGGCCCATCCTTCGTTCATGATCTTGGTTCGGATCTGCGGCTGAAAAAACATGGACGTGTTGCGGACCACCTGCATGACCAGCTTCATCCACCGGTTCTCATCCTTATTAATAAAATCCGAATGATCCATCAGGTATTGAAGCACGTCTACTCCCCGTTGCGAAACGCTGTTCTTGCTTTTGATGAAAAGCGCTTCAAACTCGGGATATTTTCGGATCACGTCTGAAAAAAACGTCTGCTCTCCAAGGTTGCCATACATTTTTGCACAGGCGTTATAGGCTTCAATTTCCTTAATGAATTCTCCGATTTTAATTTTTTTAACATCCTGAAGAAATACATCAAAATAATAATCCAGCCTCTCGGATTGCTGCAAAGCCGATGAACGGTGAATTTGGGACAGCCGATCGAAATAGCCGACAAGGTTATCCACGCCCCGGGAAAATTCGATGATGTAATCCACCCATCTGTTTTTTTCGGTTCGCAACTTGGCAATGGCGCGCTTGTCCGAGAGGGCCTGGCCGGTAAAATCATCATCCCAGGTATGGCGAAAAAAAAGGTTGTTCTGAAAAAAATCAATGTGGGCAAGAACATGATAAAATATCATGACATTGAGCCAGTCCGGATTGTTGTCGTTATAAAACGAAATGGCTGGCCGGGTATTGATGACGGTCTCATAGGGATTTCCGGGATAGAGCTCGTATTTGCCCTTTTCCTTCAGGACCTCGACATCATGCACCCAATAATCATAAAGCGTTGGGATCATGATTTTCGGGGACAGTTCCAGAAGATCCCGGTTGGTGACAATGTATTCCAGGGTTTCATCCTGAAACCGCAGGCCTGCCGCTCTGGCCCTTTCCTTGCAACCTTCCATGATTTTTTTGGTATGCTGATCGATGAGTTCCATATTTTCCTCATGAATTCAGTACAACGCGGATTTGCCGGGATCATGCCTGAACGTTGAATTCCTTGTTCATGGCTTCCGCATGGCCCGGCGGTGAGCGATAAAATTCATTACAGAATTTTTTTTCGTTCAGGAAATCAGGCGTTTGATGCCCTCGATCAGCCGGGGTTCATCCGCGTCCTTACTCATCGTGTCGAGGCGGATCAAATTGGCTTTTGTGTTCAGAAAGTCGGATTTTTTCAGATATCTTTCCACTTCCGTTGCGCCGGATGTGCCTGTACCATGTTCAGCAATGGTAATTCCCACCCGGCTGGTGTAAGTCAGCATCTGAGTAATGGCGGGAATCGCTTCCTTGCCGTCAATATCCCAGTCATCGCCGTCTGTTCCATGAAACACGTAAATATTGTAATCCTGTGCCAGATTTTCCTTGAGCACGATTTCATTGACCAGCTTGAACGCCGAGGCAACCATGGTCCCGCCGGCGACTTGCGAATTGTAGTACGTGTAAAAATCAGGCACTTCTTTGGCTTCCGTATCGTGAAGAATAAAACGGGACTCCACCTGTTTCTCATATTGATAGAGCAGCCAGGAATAGATCATGACATGCTGGGCGACCACCAGCTCGGTGGGTTTTCCGGACATGGACCCGGAATAATCCCGCAGAAAAAACACCATGGCCTGAGATTCATAGTCTTTTTCGCGTGAAAGAATCCGATAAATCTTATCGGCAGGGGAAATCAAAAATGAGGCAAGATCAATATCGGCGATATCCGTCACATTTCCCAGATGAATATTGGTTTCCAGAATTTTTCTCAGCGTGGCTTTTTTATCCAGAAACTGTCCAAACCCCCGATGTCTGTCGGTCATATCGTAGATATACCGCGTCAGGGATCGTTTTTTGCCCTTTTCCTTTAAATTGGGAAGTTCAAATTTTTCCGTGAGGATCTTGCCCAAGTCATAAGCACTCGATTCCATTTCATGCGGACCGCCCTCTCCCTGACCCGGGCCCGCGCCACTGCCTTGCTGAGGCCGCACCGGCTCCTCTCCGATGACTTCTCCCTCTTCCCCGTCTCCGGAACCACCGTCCGGAGAATCCTGGGAAGATTCCTTGAAAGCGTTGTCATGGATCAATTTTTCTTCAACGGTCGTGGGTACGACCACCACCTTG
>JAPLJE010000260.1:4007-12021 GCA_026388755.1 Deltaproteobacteria bacterium
CCTTGCCGCCCTTGCCCGGCTTGATCAGCCGGCCGACACGGATTTTTCGGGGAAATCCATCTTTTTCCCGAAGCCTGTCCCTTTCCAGAAGCTCATCGATCGAGCGAAGCTGATTGGCCAGGCAGGTCTGAAAAGCCGATATATTCTGGCCGGTTATATGATCGGCCGGAAGGTCGTGATAACCGTAAATGGATGAAGGACGACCCCGGGATGGCAAAGAACAACCATCGTCATCAAACAGGATGTGGGCGTTATTGCCGGATGCAATTTCTTCAAGCATGCGCCGATCCTGTTCCTCGGTGAGTCCCCGGGCCTTTAACCGCTCATAGCGTTCAAACAGTTCAGATTTCATGAAATCCCGCTCCGTGGACGTTATTTCTCATCTTCCTGAGTACAGAAGTATTCGATGGTCTTTTGCGCACAGGTTTTGCAGTAGCCCAGCTTGGTCAGCATGCTCTGGATCATCCGGTCATGCAGTTTTTGATTCTCTTCATTGGTCCGGTTGGCCAGCGCACCAATCAGGCTTCCGGCGCCGGCAATGTCGGATTTGAGCCGCACATCGGTAACCGCCTTGACCAGCTCCAGGTTGTCCATAAAATCATAATTGGGCTCAACGGAAATTTTCTGGCCATAAATCTTGCGTATGGAGGTTCTGAACGTTTCCCGCTGCTCGCGGGTTTTAAGGCCGATCCGCTCTTCCACGCTGTTGATATAGCGTTCATCAATTTTCAGGGCCTTCAGCTCTCCGGTTTGAGGATCCTTATATTTCCACATTTTGTCCGGGCCCAGGTTTTCCGCATCGATTCCGATGATCATGTTCACATAATTCATCACGTCTTTTCGAATGGCCAGCGGTTCATCCATGTAAGCATTGAACATTTCGGTCATGATGCGTTCCCGGTAAAGCCCTTTGGCGGTCTTGAGATCTTCAAGGTATTTGGCCCTGTCATTGGCGTCGCTGACATAGTCCAGAATGATCCGTTCGATGGCGCGGAACACGTCATAGGCAAACATGCACTGACCTTCGTTGGTTTCCGAACTTTCCACCAGAAGCTGGATGGATCTGCCCACATTTCGCTGGCCCAGGCCTTTTTGGCCGAACCGTTTGGTAATGTCCGGATCCTGGCTGAGGGTGTCAATCACTTCGGCCAGGGCCTTGATGCTTTTTTCTCCGGCAACCTCGCCGGCAGCCAGTTTCATGGTTTCGACCGGCGTCAGTTTCTCGGAACGGGGAAGCCTGGACAGCACGGCGGCAATGGATGCCGCATAATTGAGGTTGGGGTCCTGATGCAGATATTCCCGGGTCAGGGTGGTACGGGTCTCGCTGCCAATGGCGTAGGCCGTTAACTCTTTCTGCTGCCGGTAATTGGTATTGTGGGCCACGTAGCTGAGCCTGCACCGGTCCACGATGGGCGCTTCTTCTTTTTCCGACAGAAAGCGGTTGAATTCGGAGTTGTTGCTGGTTGCAATAATCAAGGTGTCAATCGGCCATTTGAAGCCGTCGATTTCAATGTTGCGGTTTTGAATCACCCCCAGATATACCTGAACCAGATCTTTTTTGTTTTTGAAAATTTCATCGCTGAAATGAATCCCGCCTCCGGCAACCCGTGCCAGAGCACCCCGACGCAAATCAAACCGGTAAGGATTGTGGATGTCGCTGATATGCATCAGACGTTGAATAGATTCCTCACCTAGAAGGTCAACTGCGGAAGAGGTGATTTTATCCTTGGCCGAATATTTTCCGGTAACGGTTCCCAGGCTTTCGATCAGCGGGACCGGAATGATTTCGACATATTCCAGCATTTGCAGAATATCGCCTGCAGAATGGTTTCGAATATCATTCCACATGTAAGCCGTACAGGCGCCCAGAGGGCGGTAGTTGTCATAAAGGCTTTCGATTTCGCCGTCCGAAAAGCCGATTTCCCTGGATAAATAAGATTTGTTTTCATCCATGTCATCAAAGAGATTCATGGCCAGAACCACGGGATCTTCGTAGGTCTGGGACTCAATAGTTGCAATCTTGCCATAGCTTCCCAGCCTGTCCATATGGATAAACCGGAAGGTATATTTTCGGTTTTCATCCTGAAAGAGGAACTGGCGATATTTTGTACAAAGGAATTCGACAAAGAAGGTTTTGCCGTTTCCAGGTTCTCCGACCAGAACATAAGCCATTTCCTTCGACGATCCGCCTTCTGCAGCATCCTTAACGTATGAAACAAAACTGTTGAGCTCATCATACATGCCGATGATATGTTTTTTCCCGGAACGAAAGATACCGAAATCATAAGTGGTTTTGCCATTGACAACGTTAAGCGAGTTGGTTCGACCGTTGTCCATTTGACCTCCCCTCATAGGAAAATTAGCGCCAAAAGCGCCGTCACCCCCTTCGGTGAATGAAATAATACGCGGGGGGGTGAGTTTATGTATAATCAGGTTCGATATCAGAATAGAAACAGTGGACAGGGACAATCCGTCATCTGCTCCATCCACGCTCTGTCATCCTTCAGGGTTTTTCACGGATAATCATCGAGTATCGGTTATTCTGCTCATAAAACAACTGTTCCACTTCATAGTCATGGTTGGGCACCAGATCTATGACAACTCGGGATTTGGGTTCCGGCGGCGGATGAATTCCCGTTCGAACCTGCAAAACATATTTGCCATTAATGGGTATCATCCGTTTAATGGTTTTATCCATCAGAACATCTGGAAAATCACAGATTATTTTCGGGGTTATTCCTTCAATCACTTGGGTTTGCGGTGGATACGGACCCATTAAAATAATTGTAATCATTTCTGCGGAAGGCAATGAGAGATCCGACATAATTTCAAGAATTTTCTTGGATGAACTGGTATTGACAGAATCTTTCGGAGAAAGTGGCGCGCTTTTTAAATGGGAGCCGGCGACTGATCTGGGGGCGGCTTTGGTTGCTGTTTTGGCAGATTTTTCTTCTCTATTTTGTTTATCTCGAACGTCTGATTGAGGGGGTTCCACCTTATCGGCGGAATGGTCAACCGTGGATGTCGGTTGTTCTAAAACTGGTGGATCAATATGAGATGAATTTCCGGTAGAAACAGCTTGCTGTTCAGGCAGGGATTGAACATCTGACAGCCCAGTCGGAGATAATTCCTTCGTAGAGGGAGGAGGAGGGGGCGGGATTTTATAATGAAAGGGGGTAGAGATCGAAGGCAATGGTTCAGAGCCATAAAGGATGCCATCAAACGGAATCTGCTCAAACAGAAAAAGTATCGACCCCAACAACAAAATACCTCCTGTTCTCAAAACGATCTGTTTTATACGGGTAAATATCATACGTATGCCTCCTGAACGTAACAAACCGACAATATTATTGAAACCATTATTCATATCCTTCCCCATAAATGATTTTGCCCTGAAATACCCGATAGCTGTAAAAGATATATCCTAGAACTACCGGCAGAATCAATGCCACTCCCCAGAGGGTAAAGGAAAGGGTTTCGCTCTGAGAAGCAGCCTCATAAATCGATACGCCGGGAAGGATGGCGAAGGGGAAAATGGCAGACTGCAGGGCAAGGTAAGCCGACAAAAACACCATCAGACTCCATATAAACGGCTGGGTTTCACTGCGTTTTTTCAGATGCGCAAACAAAAAGACAAACGATATTAATCCCAGAACCGGAAAGATCCAAACAACATACACTCGTGGCTTGCTAAACCAGGCGTCAATAATTCCCGAATTGTGATAGGGAGTCCAGATAAAGACCGTTGCGATAAAAAGCGCAACAGCGCAGGCAGCCAGAAATGCCTGGCGATATGCGCGCGCCTGGACCGGACCCGTGGTTTTGATAATGACATAGGTTGAACCCAGAAGAACGTACCCGGTGACCAGCGCAATACCGGCCATGATTGAAAACGGTGTCAGCCAGTCAAAGGGACCACCGGCAAACAGATTGTCCTGGACCTGAATTCCTGAAATATACCCTCCCAAGGTCATCCCCTGGGCAAAGGCAGCGATAAAGCTTCCCCAGAAGAAGGCATGATTCCAGATCTGTTTTTTACGGGAATGGGCTCGAAATTCAAAGGCGACTCCTCGAAAAATCAGTCCGAATAAGAACGTGAACAGCGGGATATACAGGGCACTGAACAGCACCGTGTAAATCATGGGGAACGAAGCAAAAAGCGCGCCGCCTCCAAAAACTATCCATGTCTGATTGGCATCCCATACCGGCGCAATGGTTCCGATCAACACGTCTTGCTCCGTTTCGTTTTCAGCGCTGAAAAACAGCAGGCCGACGCCCAGACTGAATCCATCCAGCAGGACATAGAGAATCACCACCAGCCCAACCAGAAATACCCATAAATGAATCAGATTCATGCATCCGCCTCTTTTTCTTTGTTAAACACTCTTGCGTCTGTTGGTAACAGAAATCCGGAGGTAAGCTGTAGATGCGGTATCGGGCTGGTAAGATCCGGTCCACTGTGAAGGGTTTTCAGGGTAAAATAAAAATAGCTTCCGCCCAGGACTGTAAAGAAGATCACGAACATCGCCAGCGACCAGACCACATTTCCGGCGGCAATGGGAGAACCGCTGTCCTGAGTTCGCATCAGGCCATAGACAGTCCATGGCTGACGACCGAGTTCAACCGTGATCCATCCGATAATGGTAGCCACAAAGCCAAGGGGCTGGATGGCAACCAGGCTTTTATAAAACAGCGGCGTGTCAAACAGGCGTTTTTGTAAGGCCAGCACTCCCGCCCAGATCATTACTGCCACAAACAAGAATCCGATGCCGACCATGATTCGAAAACTCCAGAAGGTTACTGCGGCATTGGGACGGTCTGATTTTGGGAATTCCTTCAGCCCTGAAACCTTTCCATTCAGAGAATGAGTGGTCAACAGGCTCAGCATGTTGGGGATGGTGATTTCAAAATGGTTTTTTTCGGCAGCCATGTCCGGAAAGGCAAACGCCACAAACGCGGCTCCGCCCTGGGTATTGGTATTCCAATGGGCTTCCATTGCCGCCAGCTTGGCAGGCTGATATTGAGCAACATTTTGGCCCTTGAAATCTCCGACAACCGCCTGAAGGGGAGCAATCACTGCAGCCATCACCAGCGCAATGGACAGGGAACGCTGGTAGAAGAGATCATTTTGTTTTTTCAGGAGAAACCAGGCGCAGATCCCTGCCACAGCAAAGGCGGCTGTTTCGTAGGATGCCAGAAGCATGTGTGTCAGGTGTGTGGGAAATGAGGGATTGAATATGGCATTCGCAAAACTTGTGACCCGGAATCGTCCGTCAATCAGTTCATAGCCGGCCGGAGTCTGCATCCAGGCATTGGCAGCCATGATCCAGAAGGCGGAAAGCGATGCGCCGACAGCCACCAGACAGGTGGATATGAAATGAACCGCCGGAGACACCTTTTTCCAGCCAAATAGCATGATGCCCAAAAAACCGGCTTCCAGAAAAAAAGCGGTCATGCCTTCATAAGCCATGAGCGGCGCAAAAACATTGGACACTGCCTGTGAAAACCGGGCAAAATTTGTCCCGAATTCAAACTCCAGGGTGATGCCGCTGACAACCCCGACAGCAAAATGGATGGCGAAGATTCGGACCCAGAAGCGGTACATGCGGTAATAAAGCCAACAAGAAGGTAAAGCGCAAGGCCGATGGTCAGGGTGGGAAAAACGATATGAAAGGCGGTAGTCATACCAAACTGGATTCGGGAAAGCAGGACGACATCCATGGGTGCCTCTCAAAATGCATGGTTATGGCGTAAGGACCCCTTTTTTACCCTCGCGCAAGTGAGGAGACTTGATATGCGTTGATTGTGACTCAAGGTTATGAAAGCTTATGAAATCAGCGGGACAAAATAAGCTTTGAATCACTTCGCCATAATTAGCGGCTTTAGAGGTATATTTCAAGTGAAATTTGACGGTTTTGCATAAAGCCCGATTTCTGCGTTACGCTTTATTCTTCATCAAACTGGAATGCAGGCTTGACAGTTTTCAGGGATCCTTATATGAATGTACATAGAGTTGTCCCTTTTTTTCCCAACCCCCATCTTTTTCCGGCAATCCTTGTCGATATGCGAGAATTTTTCCTAAAAGGAGGCCATGTAATGAAATATATGGGTGACATGCTGCTGACGCTGGGGCCTTTTTCTGAAATCGTCATGGGCAATACCGCACTGGTCAGGGCCATGATCGAATCCGGAACCCGCGTTGTGACTTCCTATCCGGGTTCGCCGACTCCGGAAATCGCGGAAGCCATCAAAAGCATTCCCAAAGACCGGCGGCCATTCTACTTTGAATTTTCCACCAATGAAAAAGTGGCCACCGAAGTGGCGTACGGGGCTGCGGTCAATGGACATCTTTCAACGGTATTTTTTAAAAGCGTCGGGTTAAACGTTGCCGCGGACTGTTTTGTCCAGCTGAGTATGATGAACATCATCGGAGGCATGGTCGTGGTTCTGGGAGATGATCCCGGTGCCAATTCCTCGCAGAATGAACAGGACAACCGCCATCTTGCCCGCCTGTGTTACACGCCGGTGATTGAGCCGTCATCCCCGACCGAGGTATACCGCTTTTACAAGGAGGCGGCCCTGATTGCCCGGCAAATGGCCATGCCGGTCATTCTCCGCCTGACCACCCATGTCTGTCATGCCAAAGAACGGGTGGTTTTTGACGAATGGAAGCCTTCCGAATGGGATCATACGCCCCGATTTGATCCGCGAAACGGTCCCTACATTCCGATTGCAGAAGAGGTGTTTCCCCTGAAACAAAACGCGCTGAAGCGTTTGTCCGATGTGGAAACCCTTGAAGGCACCGCGTCGTTGAATCGGGAAATTGATAACGCGAATGCCGGGCGGGGAATTATTACAGCGGGAATGCCGTTCTTATCCGTCATGGACGTTTTCTCGGATGTTTCGGACAAACCCGACATCCTAAAACTGGGAATGATCTATCCCCTTCCCCGAAGCCTTATCCGCCATTTTTTAAAAACCCATTCGGAAATCAGAATCATTGAGGAACTGGATGATATTCTGGAAAAAGATATCAAGTCCCTTGCCTTTGATGAAGCCATACCGGTACGGATTATCGGAAAAATGGATACCGAGGACTGGGTGGGAGAGTATACACCGGATAAAGTGCATGCAACGCTGTCCGGAACCTGGCCGGACCTGGCCCGAACCGCAACTGTCATCAGTGGCACAGATAAGGCTGCCGTTCCCCGCAGGCCGCCCCAGTTGTGTCCGGGCTGCGGCCATCGCAGCGCATTTCACGCAATTAAAAAAGCCCTGAAAGACACGGACATTACCGTTGCAGACATTGGCTGCCATACCTTGGGGTTTCTTCCGCCGTATCAGATGGGGCAGCTTCTGATGTGCATGGGGGCATCCCCCGGCATCGGAGCTGGACTGTCTCTCTTTAATACGGAGCGTAAGGTTTTGGCTTTTCTGGGAGATTCAACATTTTATCATGCCGGACTTCCGGGGATCATCAATGCGGTTTTCAATCGCCACCCGATTACCCTCATTTTGATGGAAAACGGCACAACCGCCATGACCGGTCACCAGGATCATGCCGGATCCGGAAGAAATTTCAATGAGGTCACGGATAAAATTCCGGTTCGAAATGTGCTGGAGGGACTGGGGGTGAAGCATATTTTTGAAACCGATACCTATCAGCAGTCCGCCCTGACGGAACTGGTTCAGAAAGCGCTTGAGATTCCGGAGTTCAGCGTTGTCATCGCCCGGCATCCCTGTATGCTGAAATTCATGAGAGAACAGCGGAAAAAATCCGGGTTTGTTGCCAAAAGGGTCCGTATCGATCCGGATACCTGCCAGCGGATTCATGAATGCGTCGAAAAATTCGGTTGCCCGACATTTGTCCGCGGTCCGGACGGCAGGGTGGAGATTAACCCGGATCTCTGCATTGGAGACGGTTCCTGCAGGCAAACTTGTCCGGTTTCAGCCATTGTTCAATAAATAAAGTCGATGGTGTACCAGTCGCTTTCAAAATCCCACAGGGAAACGA
>JAPLJE010000548.1:0-924 GCA_026388755.1 Deltaproteobacteria bacterium
GGGGTCAGGGCGGTGTTGGTCGTGGACTGGTACATTACCGCCATCATGCCTTTTCTGTCCATGGCCGGCGGCCCGTCCCAGGGAATGGCGACAAAGCCTTTCCAGAAGGCCTTCATGGGAATGGAGTCGATGTTGTCCAGGGTCACATATTTTCCCGGCACCTCTTCCTTGAACCCATCATCCAGGTTCAGCACCCACCATTGCATGGGAACCCGGTAATGCAGCTGCTTGCTGGACCGTTCCGAAAAATTGTGGTCCTTGCCGAAATCAAACATTTCGATCACGGATTTTTTTTTTTTTTTTCTGGTGATGTCGTGAAACGTGGTGCAACTGGCGGGATAGAGCTCGCGGGCGTCCGGTTTCAGCAAGTGAAGCGGAATGATGTGCCGGCTAACCTCTTTCAGGATCTCATGGACCGGGCTGCCTTCCATGAGGTGGCTCCGGGAAACGCCGGCATCGGAAAGCAGGGCGGGGACCGGTCCATCGTAGACCGCCTGGTGTGAGGCATCCACAGTGATCACCTGGCCCTGTCTGAGAATCGTTGCGGCATTCGAGATGCCGAACAGGGCCGGTACCCCGAATTCACGGGCCACATTGGCCAGATGCCCGGCAAATCCGCCCTGTTCCGTAATCACTGCTGAAGCCGGGGTCAACAGGGATGCCCACCGGGGAAGGGCCTGGCGGGTCACCAGGACGGCGCCTTCCGGAAAAGCCAGCACATCCACGCCGCGGTCTCCCAGGTAGACGGGACCGCTGCCGGCGCCGGGGCTGGCCGTAATGCCGCCACCGGCAATGCGTCTATCTTCAAGCGCGGGATCTACAGCGGCGTCTCCGGTTTCTCCTGTCTGAATCTGCTTCAGCGGCCGGCATTGCAGAATCAGAATCGCCCCGTTTCCGGCGATGGCCCATTCGATGTCCTGGGGC
>JAPLJE010000548.1:993-4184 GCA_026388755.1 Deltaproteobacteria bacterium
CCCCGTTCCCGGCGATGGCCCATTCGATGTCCTGGGGCATGCCGTAATGCGTTTCGATGCGAACGGCGATCTGCGCCAGCTGCTGAACCTGATCGTCCGTCAGGCAGGCAGAGGTGCTCTCTTCTGCCGTCAGATCCATGCGGCAGACACCTTCCTGGGGATAGCAGACGAATTTTCGTTCCTTGGGACTGATCTCCTTTCGAACGATCGCCATCGGCGGCTGCCGGGAGGCCACAAAAAGGTCGCAGGCCACGCTGCCGTCCACCACCGATTTGGGAAGACCCCATACGGCATTGATGAAAACCTGGTCGTCCCGACTGGAGACCGGGCTCCGGGAATAGGTAACCCCCCCGGATACCGCATCCACCATGACCAGGCACCCGACGCACATCAGGATGTCTTCGTCCCGGAAGCCCTTGTTCATCCGGTAGGTGATGGCCTGAAGGCTGTATTTGCTGGCGATCACTTCCTTATAGGCCTGAAAGACGTGCTCGAAGCTGACATTCAGCTCCGAGCGGTACTGGCCGGCAAACGAGCTGCCTTCGGCGTCCTCTCCCAGCGCGCTGCTGCGAAGCGCCACCGTGATTTTGCCGCCGCTTTCAGCTTCCAGGTCTTCCCAGGCCCCGCGAATGGCGGCTTCCAGATCGTCGGGAATCCGGGAGCGGATCACCAGCTGCTGGATTTCGGCGCTGAACGAATAGAGTTCCTCGATATCATCGGCATCGATGGACTGAAGCTTGCGGTCGATTTCCACCTGAAGGCTGTTGTAATCCATGAACCGCTTGAAGGCCGAGGATGTGATCACAAACCCCGCGGGGACTTTCAAGTGGATGCGGTTCTTGACTTCGCCAAGATTGGCCATTTTGCTGCCCGCAACTTCGGCCATGTCCCTGTCCAGGGCATTCAGGCGAAGAATCATGCGGCCGGCCGGAAGTGCCCGGGTTTGCTTGAGGATGGCGTCGACAGCTTGTTCGATGGCGGTGAACCGGTTATCCAGTTCCGCATATTTGCCGGGCGCCAGATGGTGAAGGCTCTGGACCATGCGAAACACATTGACGGAAATGGATGTGGCGCTGGACCGGACAAACGACATGCCATAGGGCCGGCCTCCATGAAGGGCCTGTTCCATTTCCGCCATGACTTCCAGGGAGCGGTTGTTGGCGCTGAGCAGGAGTTTGAAATTGTGATACCGCTCCCTGAACGCGACGCGAAGTTCTTCGATGTTTTCGGGTTCCGCCGGCGGGGGATCGAAAGAAAACAGATTCTTGAGGAAGTTGCGGATTTTTTTCATGTCTGGGATGTATCGCAAAGAACGGTTGAACCGGACTCCCCTTTTTCACACAGGATTCTGGTAGGCTTGCACGGAACGTAAGTATGTGACGTAACGCAACATTCCCCCCTTTGAAAAAGGGGGGGTCAGGGGGGATTTCGATCAACCGATTGAATCCCCCCTTTTTTTCGAAGAAAGACTTTCCGGACAATTTCCTTAAGTCAACGGGGGACTAGTGTTCCAGCTTCAACCCCCATCCTTCGAACATGAACAGAATGGAATAGCCATACCACATGGTGTAAACGACATAAAACACCAGTGAAAACACGACGATGCCCCATTTGTCTCCGATATCTTGAGGAACGACTCCGTAGTAATTATAGGCGCATTCCACCGCTCTTTTGTTGATGTCGCCAATAAACTTGGTTTCGACAAATTTTTTCTGCTTGTTCAGATCCTTGGTCAGGGCCTTTAACGCCATCCACCAGTTATACAAGGTAAGCCTTTCATCCGATGCGTATTTGGCTTTTACGCCCTCTCCTTTGTTGTTGAACATCTGATCCGCATCTTCCAGACAGTTGGTCAAAATCTTGCCAAAATCCCCGCTGACTTTGATTTCCGATCCGTCCACATTGACCATGGCCCCGGATTTCATGAAGAGCGGTGCGGTTTCCCTGGCCTGTTTTTCGTCCTTCATCACCACTGATGCGGTAATCATATTTCCGGACTGCTTTTCTGCCTTCTTTTTTAGATCCGGTATGTATTTGGCAGAGCCCTTTGAAATGGAGTTATAAAGGTTATCCATATAATTCAAGCCATTATGGCCGTTAAATACCGGCATGAACATGATGGCAAGCACCACAAGAAAGGCGACCATCAGCCCTACGCCGCTGTAGAATTCTTTTTTGTTATGTAACATCAGGCCTTCTCCCCTTTTAGCGTTTTGATGTTCATCAGAAATGTGCCGATCACCCACACTGCGAATATCCCGATCACGATGAAAAAAGCAAAGACTCCGATTTTATCCAGGATGCCGGCCGTGTCCTTGGACAGGGTAATGAACTCCAGGTCCGCCAGCTTTTTGGGAAGGGCGAAAAACCGGTTGACAAATCCGGCCAGAACCGACATGGCGTAAAACCCCCGGATGGTAATTCCGGGCACGACCTTGGTCACCAGCGCGCCGATCTGAATTCCCAGCAGGGATCCGAGCAGCATGCCCATGGCCAGGGTGTAAAAAATAAATCCATAGATGGCGTACTGGGAGATTCCGGCGTAGCCGGCGGTGAAAATGATCTGAAAAATGTCGGTGCCGACGGTCGTCATGGAAGAAACTCCCAGGACGTAGACAAAGATCGGAAAGGTCAAAAATCCGCCGCCGACGCCCATGATCGCCGCCGCCAATCCGACCAGTAAGCCGCTTAAAATCAGAAACACGCAGGAGATCTGACGGCCGCCGGGAATGATGCCTTCATCAAAGGTGATCATGGGGGGGATTTTGATGGCCTGAAGTTTTCTGGGAAGGCCGCCAAGATCCGCACCTTCCGATTTTCCGCCGTGGGCCCCGCCCGTATCCCCGGATTTTCTGGCGTTCAAAAAATCCGTCAGGGCGTAAATTCCCAATCCTCCCAGCATGAACACATAAATGGTAGTGATGAACGCATCGCTTAAAACCGGATTGATTTCATATAGCCACCGGTTGATGACCCCGCCCGTGGTGGCGCCGATCATGGCGCCGATCAGAAAAACCAGGGCCAGCGGCACGGAGATATTTCCCAGTTTTTTATGAATTACGCTTCCCATGATGGCTTTTGCGAAAATATGAAACAAGTCGGTTCCGACCGCCAGAATACCCTTGATGCCCGCGCTCATCAGGGCGGGGGCAATCACGAATCCACCGCCGGCGCCGATGCAGCCGGTGATC
>JAPLJE010000314.1 GCA_026388755.1 Deltaproteobacteria bacterium
AACCCTTCACTTAAACATGGATAAAAAATAGGGGGGCAGTTATCGGCCATACCTGTCCCCTAACTTATTCAGCATTTTTGATGGTTATTTCTTCAACTCATCAAACTTTCCATCCTTGACCTGGTAAATCGAGAATCCCACACCGATAGCATCCCCACGATCGTCAAATTTGATTTTTCCAAGAGGCGTATCCACATAATCGGTCCGCAAGGCCTTGACAATGGCATCGTAATCGGTAGATCCGGCTTTCTGAATGGCGTTCAGCAGCGCCTGAGTGGCTGCATACCCATTGATGGAAAACGCACCCACATCTTCTCCGTAGGTTTTTTTATAAGCTTCTTTTACAGCTTTATCCATCGGATTGTTTGAGGTGTCTTTGGGTCCGGTTACATAGACACCTTCCGCAAATTTTCCGGCAACTTTGATAAAGGTTTCGACCTTAACTCCGTCATCAGAAATAAAAACCGTTTTCATTTTGCTTTTTCGCATCTCGCTGATAATTTTTGATGCTTCCGGGTGATATCCGCCGAAAATAACCGCTTCAGCACCCGATTTCTTTACCTTGTTGACAACTGAAGAATAATCCACAGCTCCGGGGGTTATCCCCTCGAAAAGGACAACCTGGCTTTTTCCGGATTTTTCAATGAATGTTTTTGCAAATTCAGCCAGACCTTTTCCATAATCGCCTTTATCATGAAGCAGGGCAATTTTTTTGAGTTTCAGGGTGTCCAGGGCAAAATCGACTTCCAGTTTGGCCTGGGCGTCATCGGAGGCGATGGTCCGGAAAAAATTGGGGTATTTCCCGCTCTGAGTCAAATCCGGATTCGTCGCGGAAGCAGAAATGGCAACGATTTTGGCATCTCTATAAATATCCAGCGCCGCTTTTGTCGCGCCGCTGCAGACATGGCCGATAACCGCAACGACTCCATCGGATACCAGCTTGGTTGCCGTATTGGTGGCCACTTCCGGCTTGCATACATCATCTTCTGCAATGATTTCAACCTGTTTTCCCAGGATTCCACCTTTGGCATTCACATCCTCGACCACCAGCTTGGCTGCCTTGACAATCGGCAGTCCATAAGAGGCCAGGTCCCCGCTATGTGCGCCGCCAATTCCGATTTTAATGGTATCGGCTGCAACGCCAGAACCTGTAAATGCCAGAACCATCAGTCCTGCAATGATGGCGGTAATGAGCCGCTTTTTCATGGAATTTTTCTTCATAACCCCTGTCCTCCCCTTTAATTATTTTGGTATAAAATGTTCAATATAAACCACATCTTCTTATAATAACAACCATCTAAATGAGTCAAGATAAAAGAATTTGCTTTTTGGGTTGGAATTCATTAAAGTCTTTAGAGATCTTGGTGGATATATCAGGTGAATTAACTCAGGGGTCATTGAATCTCGTGAAACGAATCGGGCTGGTCGTAAAAAACGATCATCTGGCCATACAGAAGGCCGACGAACTTGAAATCTGGCTAAAAGCCAGGGATATCGATGTCTTCAGAAATGAGATGTTTTTCCCAAAGCGCGATTTTTCGGGTTCCCGATCATCTCATGCCCCGAATGACCTGTTCTGTGTTCTGGTCTTAGGAGGTGATGGGACTTTCTTAAGCGCTGTCCGGTGGATAGGCGATGCCCCCATACCTGTTTTAGGGATAAAATTCGGCGAAGTCGGCTTTCTGGCCGAAATATCTGAAGACAATCTGTTTGAGGCGGTCAACGCCATTATTCGTCAGGATTTTATAACCAGCCCTCGAATGCGTCTTCAGGCCGATATCCTTCGTGAAGATCGGCTTGTTGCCTCTGAAACCGTTCTCAATGATCTGGTTATCAACAAAGGCGCGCTGGCGCGCCTTGCCAGCATTAAAACCCTTCTGGACAACCATTATTTAACCACATACCGGGCTGATGGCCTAATCGTGGCAACCCCCACGGGCTCAACCGCGTATTCCCTTGCGGCTGGTGGACCTATTGTTCACCCCGCAGTTCCCGGCATCATTCTGACACCCATTTGCCCGTTTACCCTGACCATCCGACCTTTGATAATTCCGGATTCGGTTGTCATTACCATTGCCCTTGAGAAAGAGGTTACGGATGTTCTTGTAACATTTGATGGCCAGTCCGGCATTGAACTCCAAAACAAAGACACGATCAGGATTCAGAAAAGCCCCCATCCGGTGCTGATGATCAAGCTCCCTGGTCAGCGTTATTTTGACCTGGTAAAAGCCAAACTGAGATGGAGCGGCGGCCGCGTTTAGGATATTGACTTCCCGCCATCCTTTGATTATAAATGACATAGACCCATTGGTCAAAACGAAACATAATAAAAACAGCGGACGATATGTTCAATCATTCAAAACCTTCTGCCTCAATAAGAAAAAAACATCATCCAGATATGGCGATCATGTTCTGTTCGATAATCTGTATTTTTTTCTTTTCTGCCTGCGGTCCTATCAGTTCGTATCACCATACAGCACTTGATACCCCTTCCCGACACGTGGACACCGGGATGAAATTTATTCAAATCAACAAAATTGATGCGGCTGTTTTGGAATTTTCTCGCGCTACTGAACTGGATCCGGAATATGCTCCGGCTTACACGGGGCTGGGACTGGCTTATGGCAGAATGGGAGATTTCGTAAAAGGCTATGAATTCATTGAATTGGCTGCTGAAAAAGCTCGGGGATATGAAGAGGAAGCCGCTGTAAGAGACGCACGAAAGCAACTGGACACTCTGAAAAAAAACCTCTGACAGAGTTTTCACCCGTAAAGTTATCTGGAGAAGGAGCGCATTCCACATCTGCCATGCCATGCAACCTGCTCCAAGTGAGCGTATTTTATTCAAATCGTTCGCTGCGAAATGACTGGACCCGGACCCTCTATTCAAGAACGTACCCTTCATTTAACCGTTCTAAGCGATGTTCCCATTTTTCCTTGACTTGAAACGTCGTGTAACTTAAATGATATAAAATAATCAATAACCCCCCTGTTATTAACTTTATGGTGGAAATATCTATGAGCTGGGACTGGGAAAAATTAAAAGAACAGCAGCAAAGCAAAAGCGGCCCCAATATGCCGCAATTGGATGAACTTGCCAACAAACTGAAAAATATCAAACTCCCTGGCGGTCCGATTGTGATTGTTGTGGCTGCAATATTGTTTTTGGGAGTATCCATGTTTTACACCGTGGATGTGGATGAGGTGGGCGTGGTGCAGCGCTTTGGCAAATATGTGCGGACGACTCAGCCCGGTCTGAACTTTAAACTGCCTACCGGAATTGAAAAAGTAACCAAGGTTAAAGTCCGCCGCATTTATAAAGAGGAATTCGGTTTCAGCACCAATCGTGAAGGATTAGAGAATCTATTTTCGGTACCACGCTAGATTTGCGTTTATCAACTGATGGCGGAGCAGCTCAAAATATCTCTGCGCGAGTCCCTGCAGGAATTAACGATGGCGCAAAGATTCGCTTAAAAGGAAAAGGCTTTTTTATTCAAGGTCAAGGATATCCGTCGCCTGCTGATGGATATGTCGGAAGCCGCCATGCGCCTTGTTGTCGGGGACCGCAGTGTCAACGAGGTGATCAGCAAGCGGGAAGAAATTGCGGTTGAAGCCAGGAACATCCTCCAAAATGAACTGGATAACGCCGAAGCCGGCATAACCGTTGTCACCATCGAAATGAAAAAAACCAATGTCCCGGATCCGGTTCAGCCTTCATTTAACGAAGTCAACCAGGCGGTTCAGGAAAAAGAAAAAATGATTTATCAGGCCAAGGAAGATTACAACAAGGCCATACCTAATGCGCGCGGGGAGGCAGACCGGACCATCAAGGCTGCAGAGGGATTTGCCCTGGATCGTGTCAACCGTGCAAAAGGGGATGCCTCAAGATTTAGCGCCCTTTATGCTGAATACGATAAGGCCAAGGATATCACCAAACGACGGCTTTACTTAGAAATGATGAGCAGTATTTTCCCGAAAATCGGTGAAAAATATATCGTGGACTCGGATCAAAGTAATCTTCTTCCATTTCTTAACCTCGGTAAAAATAGAGGGGCTTCAAAATGAATTCCAAAGTTTTTTTGATCATCGCTGCCAGCATCGCCCTTTTGATGGCTTATACATCGGCCTACATCGTGAATGAAACCGAGCAGGTTGTGGTTACCCAGTTTGGCCGCGTGGTAGGTACTCCCAAGCAGGCTCCCGGGCTATATTTCAAGGTGCCTTTTATTCAGGAAGCAACGTATTTTCCCAAAACGCTTCTCCTGTGGGACGGCGATCCAGGTCAGATTCCCACATTGGATAAAACCTATATCTGGGTGGATGTTTTTGCCCGCTGGAAAATCGTGGACCCGATCAAATTCTTTCAGACCGGCAAGAACACGGTCAGCGCCCAGGGACGGCTGGACGACATCATTGATCCGGCTACCCGCAATTTTATTACGTCCTTCCGGCTTATTGAAGCGGTCAGAAGGAGCAACCGGGAACTGGATACCTTTGAAATCGGCCTGGAAGATATTCAAAAAGAACCGGCAGAGCAGATTACTGCGGGCAGGGACAAAATTACCCAGGGAATTCTGGAACAGGCTCAGCCCAAATTATCTCCTTTTGGCATCGAGCTGGTGGATGTCAAAATCAAACGCATTAATTACGTGGAACAAGTCCGGGAGTCTGTGTATGGTCGAATGATTGCGGAACGAAAACAAATAGCGGAGAAGTTTCGATCTGAAGGCAAAGGAGAGGCCGCCAGAATCATGGGTGAAAAGGAAAGGGATTTAAAACGGATTACTTCCGAAGCCTACCGGACCGCTCAGGAAATTAAAGGCAAGGCCGATGCCGAAGCGACAAAACTCTATGCCCAGGCATACGGCGTTGATCCGGAATTTTATTCGTTTACCAAATCCCTTGAGGTTTACAATGAAACGCTGGGTGAGAATAGTTCGGTTGTGCTTTCAACCAGTGCTGAATTCTTGAAATATCTGAAAGGATACAAATAAAAAAGGTTACAGCAGTACCTGAACGCCCAGTTAACGGATGACCAGCATTGTCAATCTGGAAAAAGAAAAGCACTGACGCAACAACGGAAAAGCCGTTATGCGAAAGTGCTTTTTCTTTGTACAGAAAAGATTCCAGGCATCTTATTTACCTTTCCTTCTCTGGTGGCGTGTACGGGCCAAAAGCTTTTTATGTTTATGCTTTCTCATTTTTTTTCTTCTTTTTTTAATGACACTTCCCAACCGATCACCTCCCTTCTTTAATCTTCAATTGCCTTATTTCTCACAACTACAATAAAATTTCAACTCTTTTATCTGAAAGTGAATTATTCGTATAACCGATTTCTTTAATTCGGGACATCCACATGGCCATATGTTTGCCACTCGGTCATTCATTTACATAACTGCGAGCATTTCAATTTAATTAAGACTGCATATTCCGCCATTGTTGGTATTTGCAGTCTTAACAAAAGTGACAGGCCAGGGATTCAAACAGACATAAAATATTTCCAGTACAACGGGAGCCGATTTCCCCTTGTAATTCAAGGTAAATATATTGACAC
>JAPLJE010000206.1 GCA_026388755.1 Deltaproteobacteria bacterium
CACAATTGAGTCCATGACGAACGGGCTTCTGGAAGTGGCCGTGCTGGAAGACCCGGTGGGAGCATCCATCCGAAGCTATCGCAGGCCCAACGGTCTGGAGGTTTCCAGAGTGCGGATTCCGCTGGGGGTTATCGGCATCATCTATGAATCCAGACCCAACGTCACCATTGATGCGGCGGCCCTCTGCCTGAAATCGGGAAATGCCGTGATCCTTCGCGGCGGCTCCGAAGCCCATCACTCGAACCAGGTACTGGCTGCGCTCATTGGCCGGGCTCTTCAGGAATCCGGTCTGCCCAAGGAGTCCGCCCAGGTCATTCCGGTCAGGGATCGAAACGCTGTCACCACGCTGCTGCAACAGGAAGAATGGATTGATCTGATCATCCCCCGCGGCGGCGAAAGCCTGATCCGGTTTGTTGTCGAGAATTCCAGAATACCGGTGCTGAAGCATTACAAAGGCGTATGCCATGTGTATGTGGACAAAGGGGCGGATTTTGAAATGGCCGAAAGGATTTGCATCAATGCCAAGGTTCAGCGGCCGGGCGTCTGCAATGCCATGGAAACCCTTCTCGTTCACGAAAATGCGGCTCCCGTGTTTTTGCCCCAGGTAGCGGAAAAGCTCATGGCTGCCGGCGTTGCGCTTCGCGGATGCGAGAAGACCTGCCGGATTCTTCCCCGGGCCGAAAAGGCGACCGAGGCGGACTGGCCGGCTGAATATTTGAATCTGACGCTGGCCGTTAAAGTGGTTTCCGGTATGGACGAGGCCGTGGCGCATATCGCCGCATACGGCTCCAGTCATACCGATGCCATTGTGACACGGGATTATGAAAGGGCCAGGCGCTTTGTTCGGGAAGTGGACTCATCCGTGGTACTGGTGAATGCGTCCACCCGTTTTAATGACGGTGGCCAGATGGGCCTGGGGGCTGAAATCGGCATCAGTACCACCAAGCTCCATGCCTTTGGGCCCATGGGGCTCGAAGAGTTGACAACCACCAAATTCGTGGTGTTCGGGGATGGGCAGGTCAGGGAGTAGAAGGCAGAAGGCGGACGACAAAAGGCATGTGGCTGTTGGCGGTAGGCCGGGAACTGGGGATAAGAAAGGATGCCCATGCGGATCGGGCTTTTTGGGGGCACATTTAATCCGATTCATTTCGGGCATTTGCGGACGGTTCTGGAAGTCAGGGAGCGGTTTGGCCTTGGCCGGGTCTATCTGATTCCGTCTGCCCTGCCGCCGCATAAATCCCAAGTCGGTATTGCCAGCCCTTCGGACCGCCTGGAGATGATCCGAAGAGCCGTTGAAAATGATCCCGATTTTGTTGTATCGGATGTGGAGCTGATGCGTACCGGCCCGTCCTATACGATTGATACCCTGTCTTTTTTCGCAAACGTGCTGCCGGAAACGGACCCGCGTTTTTTAATCATCGGCCTGGACGCCTTTCTCGATATTCACACCTGGAAAGATTTCAGGGGAATCCTGACCCGGACTCCCTTGATTGTCATGGGAAGGCCAGGAGCTAATGACCTCAGGCAGTTTCAGGACATACCCATTGCCGTGGCCGATTATCTCGATGTGCTGACACCCGGCTATCAATACGACCGGCAGCAATCGGTTTTTGTTCATCCCGAGTTTCAGTCCGTTTACCTGATTGGCGTGACATCTCTGGATATCTCATCCTCCGCCATTCGATCTCTGGTTCGCAATGGCCGATCCATCCGG
>JAPLJE010000638.1 GCA_026388755.1 Deltaproteobacteria bacterium
TACTGCGGGGAAAGGCCAAAGCTGTCGAGGGCTTCCGGCCAGTTTTTTATATTTTGGCCTTGTTCGGTTGCAGCCAGATAGCGTTCGTAAAAATCGGTCAGTTGTTCAGCATAGTTCTCGGCCAGGGTGGAAAATGAGATGCGGTCTCCATCCCGAACAAGCGCCGGCAGTCCTTCGGTAAACTGCATCATCATGTTCTCGCGGAAATCGCGTTTGGGGAACTGAACCCAGGATGGAATTTCAGGCGTGCTCCTTAGCATCAGCCCGGTAGCCCGGACCGCATCCGTATGGGGAAGGCTGCCGATGGTGGTTGCCAGGCAGCAGGGCTCAAACTTGTTTATAAAAGTTTCTGTATTCATCGGTATTGGCGTCCTATCTCAAAAAACTGAAGGTGTTATGTTGATTTGCGTGGATTCAAACAGGTGACTTACTCTTTTTATCACATTTCAATCATTTGGCAATCGCGGAAGTGATGTTATCCTTTCCACATTCTGAATATCAGTGTTGACAGAAGAATCATGAACACGGCCAGGACAAAACCCTTGATGAGGTTTTGTCCCTTCCTGATGGCAACGATGCTCCCCAGGTATCCTCCAACGACATTTGCTGCTGCGATCGGGATTCCGATGCCGTAAAGAACCTTTCCAGCCATCATAAAGGTGAAGAAGGATCCGATATTGGATGCCAGATTGAAAACCTTGGATATGGCGGATGCGTTTATCAGGTGCATGCCAAGGAAGATATAAAATCCGAAAATGAGAAAGGTTCCGGTTCCCGGTCCGTAGAATCCGTCATAAAAGCCGATGACAAGACAGAACAGGGGGATGTAGACATATAATTCCCTGCTGGAGAATTCTGCGGAGGACGTCTTCAATTGCCTTTTGGGAAGAAACGTAACGATGGCTGTGACCGGGAGCAGCATAATAATGATTTTTGCCGTTGTCTGCGGGTCAAAAAGCAAGATGGCTTTTGTTCCGATCACCGAGCCCAGACATGAAAATCCCAGACCAAAAACCGCGATTTTCCATATCACCTTTCCATTTTTCATGAAATTTGCCAGGGCTGCGGAGGTGCCGAAAATCGATGCAAATTTATTGGTCCCAAGGGCTGCCTGGGGAGGAATTCCGGCAATCAGAAGCGATGGGAGCAGGATGAGACCTCCGCCACCGGCAATGCTGTCGATGAATCCGGCGATAAATGACATCAGACAGAGCAACAAGACTGTTAACGGTTCCAGTTGAATGACGGTTTCCTTTTTTTCTGTCGATGCAAGGTCCGCATCGGGCTTATTACCAGCCGGGTTTTCCTAACGGATGATTCTCTCTTTTTCATCCGCGGGTCTTTCATACCACAAGCGGCATAAAGCACGGAAGCGGAGCGCAAAAGGGAACAAACAGAATATCATAAGCATCCCGAACATCTGAAGCAGCGAAAACCACTTCAGTTTCCGGCTGGAGGTTATCAGCGGCGGGCTGGTGATAATCCGGAAATCCTTATGACGCGGTTTTCCCCATGCCCGCAATTTCCAGGAAAACCAGATTTCTTCGCTGGCATAGACGTTTTGGCTGAATCCGCCAACAGCATCGAAAGCTTCTTTCAGGCAATAGATAAAACAGCCGGCAGCCATCCCGAATTTGACGGAAGACCGGTTCCAGAGTTCAGTTGCTGTTTTGACAATGGCAGGAAGCTCACCTTCATAAACCACTTTAGCGCCGCCTCCGCAGCAGGAGCCGCTGGAAAGATTGTCCAATGCTTTTTGCAGTAGTGTGGTGGAAAGAATCGTGTCCGCATCCAGAAAAATCAGATACCGGCCATTGGCGGCTTTTACGCCGGCATTGCGGGCCCTTGAAATCTGGTTAATCGGCTCAAACACGACA
>JAPLJE010000660.1 GCA_026388755.1 Deltaproteobacteria bacterium
GGGCTGCGACACTCTGCCTGGCGGCTGAGGCCGCCGCATGCGATCACCGCGATCTATACCTGCCGCTGTATGTGATCGGAAACGAGGCACCGCCACCCGGCGGCGGCCTGGAAGACGTCTATCACCTGACCGTAACCCATCCGGACAACCTGCTTTCATCGCTCAAACTCTACGAACGGGCTTTTCAAGACGCCGGACTGGCCGCTGCCTGGCAGCGGGTGGTGGCCGTGGTGGTCCAGCCCGGCGTGGAATTCGGCGACCGGGTGATCGCCGCCTATGACCGGGATCGGGCGGCTGCGCTTTCCGCCTGTCATGCCCGGTTACCTGGTTTTATGACCTTTGAAATACACGCCACGGATTATCAGACGCCCGATGCCCTGAAGCTGATGGTAGCGGATCATTTTATCCTGTTGAAGGCCGGCCCCTGCCTCACATTTGCCTTTCGCGAGGCGGTTTACGCCCTGACGATACAAGCGCGCTCAAACTTGCGCCGGGTCATGGAAACCCTGATGGACAACCATCCCCGGCACTGGCAATCTCATTACCCGAATGGGCAGCCGGAATCGCTTTGCTTCCTGCGGAAATACAGCTTTCGGGACCGCATCCGCTATTACTGGGCTTATCCCGAGGCAACGGCCGCATTGGAGCGCCTGCTCCAAAACTTGAGCCGCCCCATTCCCGATGCTCTGCTGAGGCAGTTTTTCCCGGATCTCTATCCAGAAATTGCATGTGGCAAACTCCAACCGGATCCTCGAATAATCATCAGGCGTCGAATTCAGAATGCCCTGAAACCTTACACGAAGGCATGTCGATAACGCGATGAACAAACCGGCCAAAAAGCAACCGTTGATTCCTTCCCGCAAAAAGCCGCTTCCTTCCTTGATCGCCGCTTTGATGAAGCCAGGCGCGCATGATCATTCCGTGAAAAAATGCGAACTCATCGAAACCCATGCCTCATGGGTCATTTTGACCGGAACGGTTGCCTACAAGATCAAAAAACCGGTCAATCTGGGATTTCTAGATTTCTCCACCCTTGAAAAACGGCGGTTCTGCTGTGAAGAGGAATTGCGGCTGAACCGAAGGCTTGCACCGGAGATGTACCTCGGACTGGCTCCGGTTTTCGGGCCGCCTGAACAACCGAAATGGACCGGCAATGGCCATGCCATCGAATACGCTGTCAAAATGGCACAGTTTCCCCAAGAGGCCCAACTGGATCGAACCCTTGCCAGGGGCTGTCTTCAACCGCGACAAATCGATGCTTTTGCCTATCTGATCGCCCAGTTCCATCAGCAGATCGCCGTTGCCGGAGCTGACACCAGCTATGGGAATCCGGATTACATTCGTAGGCCTGTTCTGGATAATTTTCTTCAGATCCGCAAACACATCCCCGAAAGGAAAATGCTTGAACCGCTTGCCGAATTGGAAGACTGGACCCGGGCAGGGTTGCATGTGCTGGAGCCGGTCTTTGTTAGCCGCAAATCCAATGGGTTCATCCGCGAATGTCATGGCGACCTGCACCTTCGAAACCTGGCCTGGATCAACGAAGCCCCTGTCGTTTTCGACTGCATCGAGTTCAATCCCAATCTCAGGTGGATAGATGTCATCAGCGATGCGGCTTTTCTGGTCATGGACCTCCAGGACCGTCATCAGCCGCAATTGGCGCAGCGTTTTTTAAACCTGTACCTGGAACATACCGGCGATTATTGCGGCCTTCGTGTTCTGCCACTTTACCTCACC
>JAPLJE010000540.1:0-1046 GCA_026388755.1 Deltaproteobacteria bacterium
ACCGGCGGCATCTTGGGTTGGGGGATGCCTGATAGATACCGGTCAATGGCGTCGGCCGCCCGTTTGCCGCCGCCGATGGCTTCGATTATGGTTGCCGGGCCGGTCACCGCGTCGCCGGCTGCAAAGACGCCGGGGATGGCGGTTTCCATGCTGACTTTGCTGGCATCCAGGGTATTTCTTCGGGTCCATTTCAGCTCCGGCAGCGATGCCAGGCAGTCCGGGTCCACCTGCTGACCGATGGCGGAAATCACCGCATCGGCTTCGATCAGGTAATCACTTCCTTCAACCGGAACCGGATATTTCCGGGTGCCGCCTTCCTGAGCAACCATCTCTGCACGGATGCAGCGAAGCGCCGTCACCCTGTTGTTTTCACCCAAAATCTCCGCAGGTATGGTTAAGAATGAGATGTGGATTCCCTCTTCCTCTGCCTGCTCCACTTCCTCGATGTCCGCCGGCATTTCAGCGCGGGTCCGGCGATAAGCCAGGGTTACCGGGTCGCACCCCAGCCTCAGGCAGGTTCTGGCTGCATCGATGGCCACGTTTCCGCCGCCGATAACCACGACTTTCTTCCCGGGAATTTTCCGCTCTCCCAGAGCCACCCGGCGCAGCACATCAATGGCCTGAAGGACCTGTGGATAGTCCTTTTCCCCGGGGATATTCAGCTGAAAGGATTTATGGGCGCCGATGGCAAAAAAGAAGGCCTCAAAGCCTTCGGCTTTTAATTCGGCCACTGGCAGGGCTTCGATAACGGTGACGCCATATCCCTTCAGGGCTAGGTAATAGGCGGCGCTCATGCCCGCGGGACCTGCGCCGATGATACAGACCTTCTGCCCCTTGTCCGGGTCCTTGTCCGGGTTCCGGTACAGTCTTTCGGACATGGCTCTTTCGGCGGCAAAGGCCTTTAAAAACTTGATGGAAACCGGCTCGTCGATCCGGCCCCGCACACACATAAATTCGCAGGGCCGTGTACAGACCAGGCCGCACACCCAGGGAAAGGGATTGTCTTTGCGGATCACATCGATGGCCTCGGCATCCCGGCCCAAGCC
>JAPLJE010000540.1:1054-4070 GCA_026388755.1 Deltaproteobacteria bacterium
GTAGGTGGGGATATCAAGTCCTGCCGGGCAGGCCATCTGGCAGGGTGCGGGCGCCAGCTTGACACAGTCTCCCGTGGCGCAGTTATGGGTTTCCACATGGCTGACAAACACCTCGTGGTGCGCGGTCAGGGCGCTGGTGATCGAGGCCGCCACCGTTTTGCTGACTTCATCCGGGCCTTCGTCCCCCAACTCTTTGGCCAGAATTTTCAGGGAAGGAAGGTGGTCCTTTCCGGCCCTTCCCCAGGCAACATCCTGCATCAGGGCTTGAATTTCCTCGGCCCTTCGCCTGCTTTTGGGATATTTCAGGGATCCGGAATGAATGATGTGATCCAGGTAGGCAATGGCGGCGTTCACCGGGCAAGGGGTATCAGGCATACTCCCTCTCTTTATTCCATTGCGGCGACAATCGCCGCATGACGTTCCCGCCGGACCTGCCCCAAGGATTCCGCGGGACCGAATTCCAGGCAATGCGTGGTGCATACAGTAACGCAGGCTGGCTTCAGCCCTTTATCAACGCGTTCCATGCAGTAATCGCACTTGACGACCTTGCCGATTTCAGGGTTCCATTGCGGCGCACCCCACGGACAGGCCGTGATGCAGGTTTTACACCCCACGCAAAGGGAATGATCCACAAAGACAATGCCGTCCTGGGGCCGTTTCTGCATGGCGCCGGTCGGACAGGCTGCCACGCACCAGGGGTTTTCGCAGTGAAAGCAGGGCATGAATACGTAGGATGCCCTGGGAAGGCCCCCGACAAAACGAGGGCCGATGGTCATGATCTGACAGAGTTTGGGGCCGGCCGGCAGCCCTTTGTTGCTTTTGCACTGTATCTCGCAGCTATGGCAGCCAATGCATTTCTTTTTGTCCTGAAATAAGTAATATCTGCTCATTATCCTTCTTCCTATCCTTATTTCTATAAGGCGGGTTTGACCGTCACAAATGTGTCATGAAAAGCCGTTATGGATTGTATCGATTTGGTTTGATCAGATCTGAAAAGCTCAACATTTTTTCTGTCGTATCATTTGCAAGGATTTTTTGGATCATTCTGTTGGCAAAGGGAAGCTTGTTCCGGATTTTCCGAAAGAGAATACGACAAAGTATATACAGAAAAATAAATATAAAGGGATAGCTTGCCGTTTCACCGATCCCTGGAATTGTAAACGGCAGGGAAAAACTCACTTCCTGAAACCGTAGCTGCATCCATGCCAGTGCAAAGGGGACCGGCAACAATGCAGAGGCTCCCTCTCCAAATTGCGCAAAAAAATAACGGCCAAAAGCCTCATTGGCCAATTTGTTGCAATTTTTATAGTTTTCCTTGTCTTTAACAGCAATCGCTTTTACGGAAAGATTGTGCATTGAAACTGTTTCTGAATAAAGACGCCTGTTATGCTTGCGGTTGATCACAGAAAAACCCAAAGCACTATAACCTCCGATAATTGCGCACGTCAAACAGAGAATGAACGTTCCCAGAAAAAACCCGGCTACCGAGTTGTCCGCAACTCTGTAAGAATAAATCAGTACGGAATCCAACTTTATCAGCAGTTCATTTAATAGTTCCATACACATTTCCTTCAATGATGGCTTCGTAAAAAGCTCAATATCTGCGTTGAGCTTCATCCTTTGTCATTGCTACGTACTAATCGTACGCCTCACTCCTAAGAATTTGCTCGCCTTGATCTTGAATTATTTTCTTTACCATCTTGTTTTACGATTTCATCCAATGTGATGTCTATGCAGGCAAGCACTGTCCGGAACCGGGATACATCCGCAATCCCGGTTCTCAAGATCAATCATTGATGCCCATCACGCATGACGGCAGATCAGGGAATCAGTTGCATTCCGAAAAATCCCTTGAGCGTGTAATCGATACCAACCACAAATGCAAGGATGATAAACAATCTTTTTAACCACTTATCGGAAATATATTTGGACGTATAAGGCCCGACAATGGAACCGGCAACAATTCCGGCCATTTCAAGACCAATCAGCGGCCAGTGAACAAGAACACCTTGCTGTAAATAACTGAATATACTTGTTATCATTCCAATTAAAACAGCAAATGCCGAGGTTCCAGCGGATAGAAACATGGGAAGTCCTGATACGCTGGTCAAAAAGGGTACCAGCATAAACCCGCCGCCAACACCGATAAATGACGCAATAGAAGCAATAACGAAACCGCCGAAAAACGGATAGAAAGGATTGAAACTGAACTCAACGCCATAAAAAGTGAAACTAAATCTTGTAAGCGATACCTTGGTGACTTTTACCCCCAGATCGCAAGTATCGATATTTTCACCTGCCCGGCAGCGTTTCATGGTATTTTCAAAGGCTTCGGCAGCCTGTTTGGCCTTTTTCTTGCTGGCCATGCCTTTAGGCGTTGTTTCATACAGCATCCAGCATCCAAGGGCCAGAACAAAAATTCCAAAATACCCGACATATGCCTTGAAGGTTACTTTTCCGGCAGTCAGGAGGGGAACCAGGTAACTGCCGCTCATGGAGCCCAGAGCCAGGGCGATGCCCAAAGGAAGGACAAGCCTTCCCATTTTATAATAATTGAAAGAAGAGATCAATGCACTCAACCCTACCAGAAATTGGTTGGACACCCGGACGGAATCGGTGATGACCTTGTTCAGTGCAGGAGAGGTATCCTTGAATTGACTGGCGTAGGCGTTTAGTTTGAATATCGTAATGTGTCCTACCCCTGCCATGACACCCCCAAAAGCACCGACGGTGGAAAAGATCCAGCCCACCCATACAGCCCAGAAGAAGGCAAGGAACGGATTGATATTCGGTGCACCGGGAATTCCCAGATACCCGGTCTGGGCCTTGGGGTCGATCTGGCCTTTTTCGGTTCCAACAGGTGTTTTTGCAATGGCGTCAGTCAGCTTGTCTGCATAGGCAGGCATCGGTGTCAGTAATGATGGTCTCGTAAAAAGTCTAACAATCTAACTATCTGAATAAACATGTAATAACTATAAATATCTCTTGCTATTTTTGTGATTTATTGATATTGAAC
>JAPLJE010000228.1 GCA_026388755.1 Deltaproteobacteria bacterium
AATCCGGGCTCAAAACCCGGATCAATGTAAATGGGAACTATTTCGTAGTGAACGGGAATGCGCCGAAGCCGCTCCCGAAGCAACCACAGAAGGGTCAGGCTGTCATGTCCGCCGGAAAGCCCGACGGCAATCCGATCGCCATCCGAGATCATGTCATAGTCATGAATGGCCTTGCCAACCCCCCTGTTCAAAGACCTGAATAGCACGGATTCCTTAATGGAAGCTAATCTCCGTCAGTAGTTTCGGACACCAGCTTGATTCTTCCGGCCGCAACTTCTCTTAATGAAATGACAATATCTTCATTCTTGGGTGAGCTGACCAGATATTCGGAACCCTCGCGGATCTGACGGACCCGTCTGGAGACCATATTGGCCAGAAGGAATCGGTTGGGTACCCGTTTCAGACAATCGTCGATTGTAATTCTTGCCACAAAAACACCTCCGGAAATTAAAAAGAAAGGAGTCAGGAGGCCGGAAGTCAAGGGACGACCGACCGCTGCCTGACCCGAAATTTAGCTATCAAACCGTAATTTGTCATATGCCATTGAGAATGCGCATTCCCTTCTGGCCTGATATTTTTTCAGTGAATTACAGGATATCCACCAGTTCATAACAGCGCTTTCCGCCTGGAGCGGTCAGGACCAGCTCATCAGAAGGTTTTTTACCGATAATAGCCTGCCCCAGGGGGGAAGTGATGGAAATACGGCCTTCTTCAATATTCGATTCTTCCGGGCCGACCAGTTGGTATTGAACGGTTTCTCCGGTGTCGACATTTTCCAGAAGCACCCGGCAGCCAAAGGCAGCCCGGTCTTTGGGGAGTTTGCTCGGGTCAATGATATCTGCATTTGACAGCTTGTATCCCAGTTCTCGAATTCGGCCTTCGAGAAAGCTCTGGCGGTCCTTGGCAGATTCAAACTCTGCATTTTCCGACAAATCTCCGTGCGCCCGCGCCTCTTCAATGGCCTTGATGTTCAGGGGCCTCTCGACTTTTTTCAGATGTTCCAGTTCATTTTTCAGGGCGGCGTGGCCCTCTTTTGTCATGGGTATTCGATCCAACTTATTACTCCTGAAATATAGATTTATCGTAAATGCGACTGCATAAAGCGGGATACGATCAACTTAACAGACTATTCTCACAAATAGGTTTCAGCCAGAATTTCGGCAATCTGAACAGCATTGGTTGCCGCCCCTTTTCGAATGTTGTCGGCAACAACCCAAAGGTTAATGGCATTGGGAAGAGACTCATCTTTTCGAATTCTGCCCACATAGGTCAAATCCTGGCCGGCGGCATCGATGGGCATGGGATAGGTATTGGTCTTGAGATCATCCACAACCTTAACTCCGGGTGCACTGCCCAGCAGGTCCCTGACCGCTTCAGGGGTGATGGGCAGGCGCGTTTCAATGTTGATGGATTCGGAATGGCTGTAAAATACCGGAACCCGAACCGTGGTCGCCGTCACCCCGATGGTATCGTCTTCCAATATTTTCCGGGTTTCATGGACCATTTTCATCTCTTCCTTGGTATATCCGTTATCCAGAAACACATCGATATGGGGAAGGCAGTTGAATGCGATGCGATGCGGATAAACTTTATTTTCAACCGGCTGGGAGTTCATGATCGCCCGGACCTGTGCATCCAGCTCGACAATGGCTTTCTGGCCGGTGCCGGAAACCGCCTGATAGGTAGATACGACAATGCGCTTGATGCCGAATTTCCGGTGAATGGGGCTCAAGGCCACCACCATCTGAATCGTCGAGCAGTTGGGGTTGGCGATAATGCCTTTTTGCGTGTAGCCGGCAATGGCATGGCTGTTGACTTCCGGAACCACCAGCGGTACCCGGGGGTCCATTCGCCAGGCACTGGAATTGTCTATGACGACGCATCCGGATCCGGCTGCAACCGGCGCAAACTTCTCGCTGGTGCTTCCGCCGGCTGAAAACAACGCGATATCCATGCCGTTGAAAGACGTTTCTGTCATTTCCTCCACCACCACGGGCTCGCCCCTGAAACTCAGTTTTTTTCCTGCCGAGCGGAAAGAGGCCAGAAATTTTATGGATTTGACCGGAAAATTCCGTTCTTCCAGGCAGGCAATCATTTGATTTCCAACAGCCCCGGTGGCTCCGGCCACTGCAACATGAAATTGTTTTTTCGACATGGCTATCACCTCTGTTTTCTTTTCCATAAATAAAAAAACATGATCCTTGATGAGGCGGGCAGCTTCATCAAGGATCATGAATAACACGTAGAACCAACCGCGCTGGTTAAACCGGAGTAAGGGAACGCTCAGCAGCGGCAATCAGAATGGAGGGCGCCCTATCAACGAATCTGCCGCTCAAGGATGCATCTGTCGCGTAAAATCCGCACGGAATATCAGCCGAGATACCCCACGATCGATGTCCCGGCCTTGACCCTGTCTCCAACAGCCACATTGAGCGTGGCATCTACCGGAAGATAGACATCCAGCCGCGATCCAAAGCAGATCATACCAAAACGCCGTCCCCGGTAAACGGTATCTCCGGCCTGAATATGGCAGATGATCCGCCTGGCGATAAGCCCTGCAATCTGAACCACACAGAACCGCCGGCCCCGGTCCGTAATTATGAAAACCGCGTTTCGTTCGTTATCCTCGGAAGCCTTGTCGAGGCTGGCGTTCAAAAACTTGCCCGGATGATACTCAATTTTTTCAACCTGGCCCTCATGGGGAATGCGATTGACATGGACATTAAACACCGACATGAAGATGCTGACCTTTTGGCAGGGGCCATCATAAAAAAGGGTGTGGTCCACTTTTCCGGCTATGACCACCCTGCCGTCCGCAGGGGAAACGAGCGCCCCATCGGAAACCGGGACAACCCGGTCCGGATCCCTGAAAAAATACGCGATAAAAAAAGTAACTGCAAGTCCCAGAAGCGCCAGTGCCCTCAATTGAAGCAGGGCCAGCGCGCCTGTTGCGAATGCGGCAGCAAAAATCAGGGGATATCCCGCGCTTGCAACAGGAAAAGCAAAACGGCTGGGAGATTCCGGCAGTGAAAATTTATCCATCATGTACCCTGTGAGTGCCCCGGAAAAACGGCTATCCTACCGAAGCATAAATTAATTTCAGGACATTTGTACCAAAATTCCTGAAATATGTCAATGATTACCCAATGGTGGATGTATGGCGGGAGCATTTCCCTTGAAAATGCCGCTGAAGACGCCTGCATCACCCCAGATAGGCCGCAAGCACCCGCTTGTCCTTTTGCAGCTCGGCGGGCGCACCTTCAGCGACGATACGGCCACGTTCCATCACATAGGCGTAGTCCGCCACTTCCAGTGCGCTTTTGGCGAATTGCTCCACCAGCAGCAGGGTGATCCCAGCCGCTTTAAGGCGCCGAATGGTGTTAAAGACTTCCTGCACGATGACCGGTGCAAGACCCATGGACGGTTCGTCCAGCAGTATGATCTTGGGGTTGGCCATGAGAGCTCGGCCGATGGCAAGCATCTGCTGCTCGCCTCCGGACAACGTTCCTGCTGCCTGAAACCGTCGTTCCCTGAGGAGGGGGAACAGATCATAAACCCTTTCAAGGGCGTGGGCAGATTTGGCGCGGAAGCCGAAAAAAAGCGGCAGGTGGCTATAGGCCCCAAGCAACAGGTTGTCTTCAGTTGACAGCGGCCCGAAAACGTTTCGCCCTTCCGGTGCGTGTGCAAGGCCCAGCCTGGCAATCCGGGAGGCATCCTGACCCTGTACCGGCTTTCCGTCAAGCAGAACGCGTCCTTTGTCTGGCTTCAGCATCCCCGAGATGGCGCGCATGGTGGTGGTTTTGCCAGCGCCGTTGGCGCCGATCAAAGCCACGATCTTGCCCTGCGCCACTTCCAGGGAAGCGCCTGTCAGCACCTTGCTGGTGCCATACCCTGCATGTAGATTTTCAACGACTAACATCTTTGTATCTCTCGCTTATTAAACAGCGTCTGTGACGGCAGCTTCATTTGCAGTCCCCAGATAAGCCTCGATCACCCTGGGATCGCGCTTCACTTCTTCAGCAGCGCCCTCCGCGATCACCCTGCCGCCATCCAGCACCGTTACCACATTGCATAATTCGCTCACCACGTCCATG
>JAPLJE010000517.1 GCA_026388755.1 Deltaproteobacteria bacterium
GCATTGCCGTATCCAGTTATCAGGGCGGCCATGTGGAATTTTTCAAGTACATGGTGGATCTGTTAAAAGAAAACGGGGCTTCCCATATCAAGGTTTTCGGGGGCGGCGGCAACGCCATAAGCTTCCAGCTCCCGGATTTCATCCGGAACAATCACGCCGCCCCCGCCTCCGAAAACCTTGATATGGGTAGCCCCGCTTTCTTTTAACAGATCCACCATGTACTTGAAAAATTCAACATGGCCGCCCTGATAGCTGGATACGGCGATGCCCTGAACATCTTCTTCGATGGCGGCGTCGACGATTTCCCGTACAGACCGGTTATGTCCCAGGTGAATGACTTCAACGCCGGTATCCTGCAAAATTCGTCGCATGATGTTGATGGAAGCATCATGACCGTCAAAAAGAGAGGTGGCTGTAACCACCCGGACATTATGTTTAGGCTGATAGGCTTGAATCGCGATACTCACGCTTCCTCCTTTGGTGGGGCGGTGCCCGTAAGGGAATCGATCCCCAAGAACAATCGGGTTTGAATGTTGATGTAATCTTCGATACTGTAATGGCGAGCCAGAAACCACCTGCGAAAAGTCCACATGTGACCCAGCACCGTGATATTGTGCGCGGCCAGCTCGATATACTTTTCGTCCATGAACGGTAGATCGCCGGATGCGGATAGATTGGCCAGAACATTGACAAAAAGACCGGTGATTTGAACCTCGTTTTCCAGCACGCGCTTTCGCCACTGCGACGGCAGGGACTGGGTTTCCTGATAGATGAGAAGGATGTGATCGTTCATGCGATGGCAAACCAGAAAATATTCCCGAATGGCCTCGGCCAGCCCTTTTACGCCCTCGTCAGCCCTGGACAGGGCTTCTGTGACGTGGTGCGCCATTTCTTCATGAATGGCGTCGCAGACCAGATAGAGAATATCTTCCTTGGACTTGACGTATTCATAGAGCGAGCCGATGGAAAAGCCCGCGGCGTTGGCAATCTGCCGGGTCGTGGTTTTGTGAAATCCTTTTTCGATGAATAGCTCGACGGCTGCGTCGACAATCTGCCGGCGTCTGCGTTCCACCAGATCCGGGTTTTTTATCAGTGTCAGGACATCTTTGGTTCTTCGGGGCGAATGATCCATATTGATCCGTGCTGATTAGAGTGTTTTGATATGAACGAGCGCTCAGTCAAATTACCCTATCATGTCAATTTTGACTTTGTCAAGTGTTTATCAAAGGGGGCATGGGTTATGGGATACAGGCTATAGGCCATGGGTGGGGGGGGTGGCCCGAGTCCTTGAGTTATCGGTTCGTCTGGTGTATGCTGGTTTGAAAATATTCGCTAATAAATTGTCCGGGCATTTCCAGGAAAAAAATCCGAACGACGAACCACGAGATACGCTTCACGTAAGAAGGTAGGGCTTATGGAAGATCATGAAATTCTGACGGTACTCAAAAGAACGGATCCTTTTGAGATTCTGGAAGCGGATATCTTGAAACAGCTGGCCAAAAAAACAGGGGTAAAGGCATACTCCCCCAATTCATACGTGTTCCGGCAGGGCGACCAGAGCCTGGACCGTCTCTTTATCATCGCCTCGGGTCTGGTTGAAATTACCGTGACCAATGACCGGGGACTGGAGTCGGTGGTGGGTCTTCGCAGGGCATACGATTTCCTGGGCGAGACGGTGATTCTGTCCCAGCAGCGGTATCCGGGATCTGCACGGGCCAAGGAAGGCTTGGTCTGTCTGGTCATCACACGAAAGCAGTTTGAAAAGCTCATCTATGAACATCCGGAATTTTCCAGTTTTTTCAATGCGCTGCTGGCGGAGCGGATGCGGCTGCTCTATGAGGAAATCGTTGCGCAGAAGTCGTATGAAGCTTACAGCAGCGCGGAATCCCCACTGTTCGGCAAGCGGGTGAGCGAAATCATGTCCTATCCCGTGGTGACATGTTCGATGTCAGATCAGGTGTCAGCGATCTCCAGAATCATGTCTGAAAAAGATATCAGTGCGGTGATAGCTCTGGACTCTGAACAAAAACCCCGTGGCATCATCACCGAAAGCAGTCTGGTTAAGCATCTTATCGTACAGCAGCTCTATCCGATTTCAACCTGTCGGGTTGAGCAGATCGTCAACAGCCATCTGGTGACTGTAGGGCCGGAATCCTTTATCGGCCAGGCATTGGTTTCCATGATTCGCAACAA
>JAPLJE010000190.1 GCA_026388755.1 Deltaproteobacteria bacterium
GTCAGCGCCTTTGGATTCGGCGGCAGTAATTTTCATGCGGTTTTGGAAGAATATGGCCAGCAAAAACCCGAGATCATTTGGGATGGGTCCGTTGAGATCCTTCCGCTGTCCGGCCCATCGCCGGAAGCCATCAAAAAGGACCTGGCTGACTGGAAGGCCATGGCTTCAAAAGGACTCTCGAATACCGGATTCTCCGTTCATGCGGCAAAATCCCGCAGCTCATTTTCCGCCAAAGACCCCTGCCGTCTGCTGATCCTCCTTCAGCAGACCGACAACCCGGATGCATCCTGGGCCGATGACCTGCAGATGGCCTGTTCAGAAGCCCTGACGTCCCTGGATCGTCACAAGGACCGGCCTTTCTGGAACACACCCAACATCTTTTATGGAAGCGCCCCCCTGGAGGGGAAAATCGGTTTTTTGTTTCCAGGACAGGGAAGTCAGTATGTGGGAATGGCCCGGGAACTGGCCTGCATGTTTCCGCAGGCGATGGACGCGATCAATGCGGCCAATGAAGCGTTTTCCTCATTTTCAGCAGGACTGAGGCTCTCTGAATCGCCTTTTCTCAAGCTCAGCGACCGGATTTATCCGCCTTCCTCTTCCGATTCATCGAAAATACAATCCCGGAAAAAGGCGCTGCAATCCACCCGCATTGCCCAGCCGTCCATCGGCGCTGTCAGCCTGGGAATGATAAAAATTCTTGAGCACTTCGGCATCACGCCGGACGCAACCTGCGGTCACAGTTTCGGAGAATTGACAGCCCTTGCGGCCGCCGGCTGGATTTCTTCGGAAAACTTGCTGAAATTGTCCTCAGCCAGAGGCTATTTCATGGAAGTGGCTGGAAGCGGGGAGGCAGCCGGACTCATGATTGCCGTCAAAGCGCCGATTGAAGACCTGATGGCCCTGACCCGGAATGCCTCCTTTCCAATTACCCTGGCCAATGTAAACAGCCCATTTCAGGGCGTGCTGTCTGGATCTCGCGATGCGATTACCCAAGCTGAAGCCCTCTGCCTTGAAAAAGGATTTTCAGCGGTTCGCCTGCCGGTTGCGGCCGCCTTTCACAGTCCCCTGGTTCAGGATGCCGGCAAACCCTTCAGCGCTTTTCTGCAATCCATCGACATCCGGCCATCAAAAATACCTGTCATCGCGAACGTAACCGGAAAGCCTTATCCGGAGGATTTGCAAACCATCAAAAGCCTGCTGGGACAACAAATCACGCATCCGGTGCAGTTTCTTGACGCCATTGAACACCTTTATGAAATGGGCGTTCGCACATTTATCGAAGTCGGCCCCCGGCCGATTCTCACCGGACTTGTCCGATCGATCCTGAAGAATCGCCCGGCGGCAGCGATTGCCATGGACGCAACCTCCGGCAAGGACTCCGCCCGGGTCGATCTGGCAAAAGTCCTCTGCCGGCTGGCGGCAATGGGATATCCGGTCCGCCTCCCTTGCTGGGAAGCTGGAGAATCCGACGCTCCCATCAGAAAACCCCTGATGAAGGTTTCCATATCCGGCGCCAACTATCAGAATCCTGACACCAGACCTTCGGCGGACCGGGTAAATTCCCAAACTTCAGACCGCATCACGATCATACCGGAATTCCCGATTTCTCAACCTTTAAGTACACCCCAGAAATGGGTGGAACCTTTGGAAATCTCCATGAGCCCGAAACCCAGAACTTTGTTTGCAGATCAACCAGCTGTCATGACTGAACCTTCTTCGGATATCGTTACCCATGCATTACAGGCCGTTCAGGAAGGCCTCAAATCCATGCAGTCGCTTCAGTTTCAGACCGCCGAAGCCCACAAACTTTTCCTTCAGACCCAGACCGAAGCCAGCAAAACCCTTCAAAAGATGATGGACCATACCCGGCGGATTGCCGAGGCTTCCCTGGGGATCTCCGTTATCGCGCCGGAGATCAGGGAACCGGAAACAGAAGTCAGACGACAGAGGACGGACGACGGAGTGCATACGACAGATGGCAGAGATTTATCTCCGTCATCCGACATCTGTCATCCATCCTCCGACAGCCCCCAAAAATCCGATCTTAATCTTCACCCGATGGAAGTGCCTGCCCAGACTTCAGAGACAGCGGTAAATATTTCGGGCATTGAAGCCTGCCTGCTGGAAGTCGTCAGCCAGTTGACCGGGTATCCGGTAGAAATGCTGGCACTGGACATGGACATCGAGGCAGACCTGGGAATCGACTCCATCAAGCGCGTTGAAATCCTGGCCACCCTCGAAGAAAAAATGCCCGGGCTTCCTTCCATTCCCCCCGATACCCTGGGAACCCTTAAAACCCTGGGCCAGATCACGGCCTTTCTCTGCGAACAAGGCGATAACGCCGACAAACAAGAGAATCCGATTTCATTGCCCCCGTCCCACCCGACACTGCAATCAGATCATTCTGTTGAAGCCTGCCTGTTGGAAGTCGTCAGCCATCTGACCGGGTATCCGGTGGAAATGCTGGCCCTGGACATGGACATCGAGGCGGACCTGGGAATCGACTCCATCAAGCGCGTTGAAATCCTGGCCACCCTCGAAGAAAAAATGCCCGGGCTTCCCGCCATTCCCCCCGATACCCTGGGAACCCTTAAAACCCTGGGCCAGATCACGGCCTTTCTTAAAAAAAAAGATTCCGGAGTGACAGCGTTCAGCCTGGATTGCCCGCAGCAGGCGGTAACAATGCCCTTTCCGCCGGCAGACCCCCTTTATCCGGAACGGCGAATCCTTTCCGCGGTTCAAACCGGATTCACCCCGGCAGCCCGGCTGTTGCTTGCCAAGGATCGACCGGTCATCATCACGGATGACGGTGCCGGGTTGTCCCGGAAAATCGCCGATCAAGTCATTTCCTGGGGGATTGAAGCGGTCGTGGCATCCGTGGATGAGCTGCTTTCAGAAGTTTTTGCCTTTCGTCCATCCGGCATGATCATATTAGCACCTGCTGCAGACAGTTCGCTCGTCGATCAGGATGGAATGGATGCCGTTTTTCTGAAAAAAGCTTTTCTCCTTTCCAGACGATTTGGAAAGGACATGTTGGACGCGGCTACAAACGGCGGCGCTTTATTCGCGTCAATAACCTGCCTGGATGGGGCCTTTGGCCTTTTTGGGAAAGGCTGCCGCCCGGTTCCGGGTGGGCTGGCAGGGCTGGTTAAAACAGCCGCCATCGAATGGCCGGAAGTGGTTTGCCGCGCCATCGACTTTTCACCCGACTGGCAGGACTTTGACCGTCTTGCAACGACAATCTGCGCTGCCTTGCGTTCCGAGGATACCGCTGGCGGAATTGAAATCGGCCTCTGTCCGGGCCTGCCCGCCCATACCGGTTACCGGCTGAACCTTGCGCCCACTACCTGTCCCGAAGGATTTGTTCCGCTGAACCATCAGGACGTGGTGGTCATTACCGGAGGCGCTAGAGGCGTAACGGCTCAGGCCGCCATCGCCCTTGCCGAATCCTGCCGGCCCGCGCTGATCCTTCTGGGGCGATCTCCGGAACCGGTTCCCGAGCCTGAATGGCTGGCTTTGGCGAGTGACCCATCAGAAATGAAGCAGGCCATCCTCCTCCATGAACTGACATCCCACGCCTCGCCAAAGGAACTGGAATCTTCATTCCGACGGCATCAGGCAAACCGCGAGATCCTCTCAACCCTGAATGCCATTCGTTCCACCGGCGCCCGTGTCGAATATCATTCAGTAGATGTTCGGCAGGCGCAGGCGCTTTCGCGTGCCCTGGAAACCGCCCGTACGACCCACGGCCCCATCACGGCCATCATTCACGGCGCAGGCGTACTGGAGGATCGGCTCATTCTGGAGAAGACGCCGGAGCAGTTCGAGACAGTGTTCGATACAAAGGTAGCGGGGTTTATATCCCTTCTGAAAGCCACACGGAAAGACCCCATCAAGCATATCGTCTGTTTTTCCTCCATCACCGCCAGGATCGGCAACCGGGGCCAGGCGGATTACGCCATGGCCAACGAGGTTCTGAACAAAATGGCGCAGCGGGAATCCTTTCTTCGAAAAGAATGCCGGGTGGTTTCCATCAACTGGGGACCTTGGGACGGCGGGATGGTCGCCGATTCGCTCCGGCGCGAATTTGAACGCAGCGGTATTCGGTTGATTCCTCTTAAGGCCGGAGCCCAAAGTTTGATGCAGGAACTGCAGGCAGGCCCCAGCGGCCCAGTAGAAGTGGTGATCGGCTCCGGCTTTTCGCATCCGGAATCTGCAATGCACCCGTTACCGGCTCCTGAAACCCTTTCCTTAAGCATCAAACGGGAAATTGACATCGATCGGTATCCCATTCTTGAAGCTCACATTTTAAACGGCAAACCGGTGGTGCCCTTTGCTCTCATCACGGAATGGCTGGGACATGGCGCGCTTCATGAAAACCCGGGGCTTCAGTTTTCCGGCCTGGATGACATCCGGCTCCTCAAGGGAATCCGGCTGGATGACGGGAAAAAGACCATTCGCCTGATGACCGGAAAAACCCGGAAAAACGGCTCTAATTTTGAGATGGACATTGAAATCCGGGATGGATTCAAAGACGGAAAAGAGATCATTCATACCCGGGCCAGGGCCGTCTTGTCGAACGAACTCTCCGTACCCCCGGAATTTGACATTTCCCGATACCTGGACAAGTCCCATGCTTACGCGCGCTCCATTGAAGAGGTGTACGACAAAATCCTTTTTCACGGCAATGCGCTCAAGGGACTCCAGCGCATTCTCATTCTCTCGCCCCAAGCCATGGTCGCGGAACTGGCGTCAGCCCCGCCACCGGATCAGTGGACGACTGAACCCCTTCGCAGCCGGTGGATCGGCGATCCGCTGGTTCTGGACGCGGCCTTTCAGATGGCCATCGTCTGGTGCTTCGAACAAAAGGGAATGGTTTCTCTGCCCAGCTTCGGCGCCAGTTACCGCCAGTATTGCAGCCGGTTCCCGGAAGCAGGGGTCACCGCCGTGCTCGAAATCAAACATGCCGGCCCGAACAAGATGCTGGGCGATTTTACCTTTCTGGATATTCATCATGCCGTCATCGCCCGGTTAACCGGCTATGAGGCCGTAATGGATACGTCTCTGACCAAAGCTTTCAAGAATTGAGGCAGATCTTGACAACTGGACTGGGTGAA
>JAPLJE010000754.1 GCA_026388755.1 Deltaproteobacteria bacterium
AAATAATGTATTTTCACTGTAAATCGAGAATTGAGAACTGCGCTAACAATTCTGATAGAAAGGAAATGAAGTATGCTGGATCAAAGCGAGCTTTTTGAGGGAATGGGGATGCTTTTTGTCAAAGACTTCATGAAAGTTGCAATCACAACATCGTATGACAAAGGAGATATTCTTTTTCGTGAGAGCGATCCGGCTATGTGTTTTTATACGATGATAAGCGGAAAAGTGAATCTGTCTATCAGAACCGGACATCATGTTTACACAATCAGCAAGCCCGGAGAAGTTTTCGGATGGTCAAGTCTTGTGGAACGCGACGTCTATTCGGCAACAGCGGAATGTGTCGAACCTGCATTGCTGCTCAGAACTGACAAGAATGTTTTTTTCAAGATGATAGAGGAGCATCAGAACATTTCGAACATCTTCTATAAAAATCTATCAAAAACATTGGGGAAGCGACTTCTGGCTAGTTACAATGTCATTTCATGCGCTTTGGATGAAAAGACATCTCCGTCCTGAACACAGGGCCAACTGAGTCTGCCAACTTTGCAATCAATCGACACCTGTTCTGAAGGCTGCTTTTGCCATATGTAATCACAAAAATGAGCATTCGAATTCCTACACATAACAATCGAGGTTAAGATTGGCGACTTCGGCCGTGAAGCCTTTGACGGATGAATATGATGTGATTATCGTGGGCGGCGGGCCGGCGGGTTTGTTTGCAGCTTATTATTTAAGCGAGCATTCGGACCTGCGGGTGTTGCTGATTGAAAAGGGCAAGACGCCCCTTCGCCGCAAATGCCCCATGAAGGCAAAAGACGCCTGCCAGCACTGCAAACCCTGCAATATTCTCTGCGGCATCGGCGGCGCCGGACTCTTTTCGGATGGCAAGCTCAACTACATCTACAAACTGGGCAAAACCGATCTGTCGCAGTTCATGTCCAAAGACGACGCCCAGGCGTTAATCGATGAGACCGAGCAGATTTTCAACCGTTTCGGCATGGACGGACCGGTCTATCCCACCGATATGGCAGCGGCCCAAGCCATTCGTAAGACCGCCAAGCGCAACGGGATCGATCTTCTCATCATCAAGCAAAAGCATCTGGGAAGCGATCGCCTGCCCGACTATATCGCCGATATGGCCGAAACCATCCGCTCCCGGGGCGTGGTAATGCACACCTCCGAAGATGTGCGCGACATCACGACAACGAATGGCCGGGTTACCGGCGTGATCACCAATCGCAAAAACTACGCCGCGGCCCACGTGATTCTGGCCCCGGGACGTGCCGGAGCCAACTGGATGGGCCAGTTGGCCTCAAAATACAAATTGGGCCTGTCTCAACGCGGTATCGAGGTAGGCGTCCGGGTTGAGGTACACAATGATATTTTACAGGACCTGTGCCGCATCACCGAAAAATACGACGATCAGACGCGTACCTTTTGCACCAACCGGGGCGGATACGTGACCATGGAGAATTACAGCCGTTTTGTATGCGTCAATGGTCACGCCTATCAGGACCGGAAGTCGGAAAACACGAACTTCGCCTTTTTGTCCAAGGTGGTGCTCACCGAACCCGTTACCGACAACCAGGCCTATGGCGAGTCCATCGGCCAGCTGGCAACCTTGATCGGCGGCGGCAAACCGATCCTTCAGCGATTCGGAGATCTGAAACGGGGACGCCGCAGCACCTGGCATCGCATTCACAAGGGATACATCACCCCCACCCTCACGAATGTGGTCTGCGGCGACATTGCCATGGCCCTGCCTGAACGAATTTTAACCAACCTCACCGAGGGGCTTGAAAAACTCAATCGGGTGGTCACCGGCGTTTCCAACGACGAGACATTGCTCTATGCGCCGGAAATCAAGTTTTTCGCCACCCAGGTGCAAACCGACGCCCATCTGGAGACAGCAATTAAAGGACTGTTTGTCGCCGGCGACGGTCCCGGAGTGGCAGGTAACATCGTATCGGCCAGCGCCACGGGCCTGATACCCGCCAAAGCCATTCTGGCGCGCCACCAGAGGTCAGGGTCTGCATCGAGTCCATGACATCGGATTCCCGGCACTTGCCAGGATGCAGCTTCTTAAAAAAGGGATGCGCTTATCGATTCAGCCGGTGACCCAAAACGAGTTTGATTTTATCGTCGCACTTGACAGCGCAGGGTTAATCCGGAAACGAACAGAGCTGGATTGATGGGAAAACCATTAGATAAATGTAATGGACAATATTTTTGATGAAAGGCATGACAGCTTTTGATGTACTGATGTCCACGCTGTTTCTGGCAGACCCGGAAACCGCATCCATGGTACAGGAAAAATTGTCGCATCACCTTCCCCCTGTAAGTGAAAAAGAACTCGGGCTGATCGTTGAGGATACGATCTGGGGATTGTCTCAGGAAACCGCCTTTGGTCAGGCTGTCGCAACTGGACTTATCGAACTTGCCGGAAGGGCGGCCCCGGAACATATTGAGTTGTTCCACTTTATGGTCAGGGAAGCAGGGGCAAAAAGCGCTGCAATCGGCAGGATTGTGGCCATCCACCTGGTTCCAGTTCTCAAGACAGGAGATAAAAGACTGATCGATCGATTTAATGATACGACCCATACACTGCTGAAGATCGGTACATACACGCTGGGAAGCCCGTTTGAAACCCTGTCGAAGCTTCTTGAATCCCAAGATATCGAATCGGGTCTTTCCTTTCTGGAGCTTCTTGGCAGCACCCTTTCCCCGGACCTATCCTATAACCGGTGCAAACATCTCTGCCACATCATTCCCAAAGCCGTTCAATCATTTTCTCCTTCCCGCCGGCTTTATCAGATCGGGCAACTGATGCGGGTTGCCCAAGCAGATTCTGACCTGGTGGATGGTTTTCTGGATGGCATGCAGCGGGGAGCATCTCTTTTAGACGGTCAAGCCCTGCCCCAATTTGTATCCTCAGGGCTGACCCGATTCAACCAGGACAAGTCAGCCGGAACCCGGTTCTTATCCCTTGAATCCCAGCAGGCGATGGATCTGGTGGATTCGCTTCAGGTTGCCGTATCTTTTTCCCAGATTCAGCACGGGTTGAACCGCTACCTTCAGGCCAGAACCGGTAGAACACTTTCTGTCCGTCCCCTGTCCGAGCTTTCAGAAACCGACTTATTCGACCCTGAGATGCCGCTGGTATGTTCCAGAGGAAACCGCATTTATTTGCCGGATGAAATCAGTCGTTTTGACAGGAAATCGGAAAACCTTTTCCTGTATAAATGCCTGACCCGGCTTGAAGCCTGTTATCATGAATTCGGTACCTACGAATTTGATCTGGAAATGGCGATTGAAGCCTGCGGCGATATAGAAGATATCAGGGCTCAGGGTTCAGAGCTCAGAGATCCGTTACGGCAACTCAGGATTGAAGACGGCGGTGAACCAGAGCAAGAAAATGAAAGGGATGCCCCGACGGCTTCAGATATGAGCGTGTTTTGTCGGATGTTTGCAAATCCCGCCTTGGCTGTAGATTTAATGACCGTTTTTGAGCATGGCCGGATACGGATCATCCTGGAGCAGCGTTATCCTGGAATTATCCGGCAGTCCCTGCCTGTTTTGGTCAGGGAGGCAAAACGCATTTATCCGGACAGCCTCTCGGAATTTCCCCTTGAGGCCCTTTATTTGAAAATTGCGCTTGGCGTCCGCGATCCGGAAATCCGGGATCTGCCCTCACCAGGAGATGAATTAAACATTACCCCCGCCATCGATGCCATTACCCTGGATTTTTGTCGAATTATCGAAAAAACCGCCAGGGTTGAGGACTGCGCATTTCTGGTATGGAAATCGTATCGCCTTATTGAATCCTGCCTGAAGGATGCTTGCCATAAAAACGATTCCCGGTTGAAAATTCCTTTTGGCAGAGGCCTGCGACCGAATTTAGCGATGGATCGGTCCACTGAGACAAAAGCAGCTCTTCTGAAGCGCAAACTGGCTGAAAAAGGGATCAAGGTTTACAAATCCAGAATCAGAAAGATCCTGTTTCGTCATGACGGAAAAATCGACAAAGACGATATGCTCAATCTGGTTCGTGCATCTCAAAGCACGGACCCATCCAAAACCGCCATTCACGCTGCTGCTGTTTCCATGGATCTGTCGGATCTGGACCTGTCGGAAATTCCCGGGCTGCTGGATACAACGGTTATTTGCGATACTCTCCCCGCAACCTGGTACCCGGAGTGGAACAGCCGTCACAGCGACTATCTGCACAATCACGTTCGTGTGGTGGATCGCATTGTGGAAGGCGCAAGCGCCGGTTTTTATGTCCAGACCCTGGCGCGATACCGGGAGCTGGTCAGCCAGATCCGTTATGCCTTTGAGCTGATGAAACCCCAGGGACTGAAGCTGCTGCGAAACTGGACAGAAGGCGATGAGTTGGATTACCGGGCCATTCTGGATTTTGTCCTGGACAAAAAGGCCGGCCTGATTCCGTCAGACCGGCTTTACATCAAACGGATCAAGCAGGAGCGGAATGTGGCGGTCCTGTTGCTGGTCGATCTTTCCCGATCGACGGGCAACGCCCTAACGAACAGCCCTTCCGATGCTGGCACCACGGTGCTGGATGTTGAAAAAGAGGCCATGGTGCTGTTTTGCGAAGCACTCGGCATTGTGGGAGACACCTTTGCCATTGCCGGTTTTTCCGGAAACGGTCGCCTTTCCGTGGACTATACACACATCAAGGGATTCGACGAGCCACTGAATGATGCCGTCCGCAGGCGAATCAGCGGCCTTACACCCCAGCGCAGCACGCGGATGGGCGCTGCTATTCGTCATGCGATTGCTCAGTTTGATAAAATTCCAGCCAGCGGGAGGCTGATGGTTATTCTGGGGGACGGGTTTCCCAATGATGTGGACTACAAGCAGGGATATGCCATTTCCGATACCCGCAAAGCCATCGGCGAAGCTCTTTCCCGCCGCATTCATACCCATGCCATCACCGTGAAC
>JAPLJE010000467.1 GCA_026388755.1 Deltaproteobacteria bacterium
CGATGTTATTTTGCGCTGTTTCCGGATGCCGATTACGGGCGCTTACGAGCTCGTGGCATTTTCAGGGGCTATTGTCGTCGGGTTTGCCCTTCCCCTGACCTCGTTCATGCGCGGGCATATCTATGTCGACTTTCTTGTCCTGAAGCTGCCCCCAAGGGTCCGCACGGTCTGTAACGGACTGACCCGCTGCCTGGGGATGGGTCTTTTTTTTCTCATCGGGTGGAACCTCTTCAAAGTGGGAATGGATCTGCACAAATCCGGTGAGGTCTCGATGACACTCAAACTGCCGTTCTACCCTGTCGCCTACGGCGTAGCCTTCTGCTGCTTCTTACAGTGCCTGGTACTGGCAGCCGACCTCGTCAAGATCTCCAAGGGGGAATATGATGAATGAGGTAGCCATCGGCATCACGGGGCTGGCGGTCGTTCTGTTGCTCTTTCTCACCGGCATCGAACTGGCTTTTGCAATGTCGCTGGTCGGCTTCATCGGGTTCAGCGTCATCGTCTCATGGAAAGCCGGCCTGAACCTTTTGGCCAAGGATTTCTTCGACGTTCTTTCCAACTATGGGTTCACCGTCATCCCACTTTTCATCCTGATGGGGCAGATCGCTTTCAACGCAGGCATCGCCAAACGCCTTTACGCAGCCGCCTATAAGTTCATCGGCCACATTCCCGGTGGGTTGGCCATGGCGACCGTGGTTGGCGCCACCGCCTTCAAGGCAATCTGCGGTTCTTCGCCCGCCACCGCAGCCACCTTTGCCAGCGTGGCCGTTCCTGAGATGGACGCCTACAACTACGACAAGAAACTCTCCACCGGAGTCGTGGCCGTCGTGGGAACGCTGGGAGTTTTAATCCCTCCCAGCGTGACCCTGATCGTCTTTGGCATCATCACCGAGCAGTCCATCGGCAAACTCTTTTTGGCCGGGCTGGTTCCTGGGCTGATCGTCGCCCTGTTCTTCATCGTCATCATCTATGGCTGGTGCAAAATCAACCCTGCCCTCGGACCAAAGGGTGAACGCTCGACATGGTCGCAACGCTTCAGGTCCCTGCCGGAGGTGATCTGGATCCTCGTCATCTTCCTGCTGGTAATCGGCGGACTGATGCAGGGCTTTTTCACACCCACCGAGGCGGGCAGCGTGGGGACTTTCTGCGTCCTGGTCTTGTCGATCGCCAAGCGCGACATCAACTTCAGGGGCTATCTGAAATCTGTGGCGGAATCGCTACGCACGGCATGCATGGTGCTGATGCTGATCGCGGGCTCCGTCATCCTCGGTCACTTCCTGGCCGTTACCAAGATCCCCATGATCGCCGCGGACTGGGTGGTGGCCCTGCCCTTCAACCGCTACATCATCATGGTCATCATCTCGCTGATCTACCTGCTGGGGGGCTCCTTCATCGACGATCTGGCCTTCATGGTGTTGGCAACGCCCATCTTTTACCCGGTGATCATCAAACTGGAATTTGACCCGATCTGGTTCGGCATGATCATCTCGTTGACGGTGATGGTGGGTGTGGTCATCCCGCCCGTTGCGATCAATGTCTTTGTGGTCAAAAACATCACCAAGGTGCCGTTCAACGTTATCTACAGCGGGGTCTACCCATTTTTGCTCAGCCTGCTGTTCTGCGCCGTGCTGCTGTTCCTGTTCCCGAGTCTATGCACGTTTCTGCCGAACGCGCTGATGCGCTGATGCCGAGCTTTACTTGAGTCGCAATGAACTATGACCAGCCTGAAAATGCTTGAAATCAATATCTCCGACCTGTACGAACTGGGGATACTGGATGCGACGTTCCAAGGTCGAAAAGCGACGGACGACGGTCCGGAAACTGGCCGGGAGACCCGGAGGGGAAGGTAGAACATGACCGACTCGATATTGAAAGGCAAACGCATTTTGGCAGTGGACGATGAGCCCGACGTCCTGGAAACGTTCAGGGAAATGGTCCTGATCGACGTTCCCGATTGCCATATTGACGAAGCGCGCACCTATGAAGCTGCGATCGCCCTGATCCAGACCGGCTCTTACGACCTCATCGTCCTCGACATTATGGGAGTGCGGGGCTTCGACCTTTTAGAGGCGGCGGTCAAACGCAATTTCAAGGTGGTGATGCTCACCGCGCACGCCATGACACCGGAAGCCCTCATGCGCTCTTACAACATGAAGGCTCATGCATTTCTCCCGAAGGAGAAGCTGGCAGACATCGTCCCCTTTCTGGAAGATGTTCTCACCCACGACTACGCCACGGGTTGGAAGCGCCTGCTCCAAAAGCTGCATCCTTTTTTCAGCGAACGCTTTGTATCCGACTGGGAGAAGAAGACCGGAATGGAATGGCGGGAGTGGACCAAATAGCATGAAGAGCACATCTGGAACGACCCGGCCGCCAGCCAGACCATCATTAGCAGCTGCGAAAAAACTCCACGCTTTTTGCAAAGTGAGGCTGGCCAAGTTTACTGCACCCAAATCCCCGGAATACAGGGAATTGCCGGAAACCGCTACCGGCAAATTTCAGAAATTCAAACTTCGGGAAAAAGCATGGCAGGGCCGGGAAAAACGGGTGAATTGTGCTTGATTTTCCCTTCTGAATCAGTATGGGATTCAGAAAGGATTTCAGTCAAAATTATTTCTGATATCTTGTTTCCCTGGAATTGGGTTTTACTCTTTTGCTTCTTTTTTGATCTCGCCTCTTAGGAAGATAACTTCCTTCTCTTGGACCGGCCTACGGTAGTCGCGTTTCTGTTGAAGGCTGCCGGTCGGACAGGATTCAGCGCATACACCGCAATAAACGCAAGCGGATGGGTTACAGGACCACGTGGCAGCCTTTTTATCCACCGTGATGCATTGAGATGGACATTTGACGGCGCAGACACTGCAGAATGTGCAGGTCAGGATATCGTTACAAATCTCGCCCCGGGCATTTTCAAATGCGGGTCTGATAACGTAGGGATAGCGCCGGGTGGCTCGCTTGCCGACGAAATTTCTCATGATGGTAGGCGTCATCGTGAACATGTGCTTTTTCCCCTTTTACCTTTCCGTACAACTGATGCAGGGATCAATGGACAGAACGATCACCGGAACGTCTGAAAGCCACATGCCGGGCAACATGGCAAGAAGGGCGGGAACATTGGCAAAGGTTGGGGTCCGGACCCGCAACCGATCCAGATTTTTCTTGCCGTTTGCCTTGATGTAGTAAAAAACCTCGCCACGTGGCTGTTCCACCCTGGAAATGACCTCGCCGTCAGGTCTGCCCTTGACCTTGACGGTCAATTCCCCATCCGGCAATTTGGCGATGGCCTGTCGAATGAGATCGATGCTCTGAAGGACTTCGCGAAAGCGGACCTTGCACCGGGCATAGCAGTCGCCGTCTGTTTCCACCACCGGCTCGAAATCGATTTCGTTGAATGCCGCGTATCCGAGCATCCGCATATCCTGAGCGATTCCGCTGGCGCGAAGGGTCGGGCCGGCCAGTCCAAGTTCGTAAGCCTGTTTTCCTGTCAGGACTCCCTTTCCCACCGTGCGTTTTTTTACGGTGTAGTCGTTCATAATTGTAGTTTCCAGCCGTTTAATCTCCTTCTCGATATCCTTGAGTTCCGAGAGAATCCAGTTTACCTGTTCCGGACTCAAATCCTTTCTCATGCCGCCGATGACATTGACGGAGATGATAATCCGGTTGCCGGTGGTGGCTTCGTCAATATCGAGAATTTTCTCCCGGATCTTCCAGCATTGCATAAAAAGGCTCTCGAATCCAAAGCTGTCCGCAAATAACCCCATCCACAGGAGATGACTGTGCATCCGATGCAATTCAGACCAGATGACTCGCAGGAACCTGGCCCGTGGAGGCACTTCAATGCCCATCAGCTTTTCGATGCCCTGGCAGTAGCACATGGCATGAATCATCGAGCAGATGCCGCAAATACGTTCCACCACATAGATCATCTGATGAAAATCCCGGATTTCCGCCAGTTTTTCAAGGCCCCGGTGCACGAACCCGAAAGCGGGAATGGCTTCCGTGATAACTTCGTCCTCCAGGGTGAGTTTGAGATGCACCGGTTCCGGCAATACCGGATGCTGGGGTCCAAAGGGAATAATCGTCTTTGTCATGATGCGTTCTCTCCCGGGACTTCACGCAAGGGGGCTGTTTTGATCACCACATATTTACAAAAAGGCGTCTTCTTCACTTCCTCTTCCAGATACAGCGTGCGGTCGTAGTCAATGGCCAGCCCCTGAAAGCGGATATTGAACAAGTCCTGTATCTCGTTTTCGACCAGGAAAGCAGCGAAATAGACCGGAGAAATGCTTGGCACGGGAGCATCTTTTGGCACGGTCAGCCGCAAGTGTTTCATCTGTAAATCCCTGTCAAAGTGATACAGGATATCAACCGTAGTCTCGTCAATTTCAACACAGGATAGCGTCACGAACCGGTAGCCCTCAACTTTCATCTTCGCGGTTTCGCCCACCACATTTTCCGGGTTGATGGCAATCACCTGTTCTATCATGGCTGTTCCTCCACAGGGCTGTTCGTGCGCGAGAATTCAGCTATTTTGACCTTTTCCTTGAATTTTTCAAGGCTCAGAACCACGCCGTCGATAATGGCTTCGGGCTTTGCGGGACACCCCGGGACATAGACGTCCACGGGAATGACTTTGTCCACGCCGCCAACCACGTTATAGGCTTCCCGGAAAATACCACCCGTGAGGCCGCAGGCCCCAATGGCAACAACCACCTTTGGATCCGGAATCTGATCATAAAGGTTGCGCAGAACCTTCTTGTTCCGGTGATTGACCGTGCCTGTGACGAGAAAAACGTCCGCATGCATGGGGTTGCCGACATTGATCATGCCAAACCGCTCCACGTCATAAACCGGGGTCAGGCAGGCCAGGACTTCGATGTCACAGCCGTTGCAACTGCCGCAGTCAAAGTGCAGCACCCAGGGTGACAGGGTCCGGGCTTTTGTGAGGATTTTATTAA
>JAPLJE010000534.1 GCA_026388755.1 Deltaproteobacteria bacterium
AGCCAATCTTTCCGAACAAATCCAAGTGGTTTTCAAGGATAAACCCTTTGACACGGTTCTGGGGGTTTGCCCCGAAATGTATAATGAGTTGTGGACGGGCGGCAAAGTAATGTACAAACTCGAACAGGTCGTTGCCCCGGGTGGACGACTGATTATTTACGCACCTCATATTACGGAGGTATCCAAGACCTGGGGCGCATATATGGATAAGATCGGCTATCATACTGTGGACTACTTTCTCTCCCAGCCTGATAAATTTACCGATATTCCCAGAGGGGTTCTCGCGCACTCCACCCATGTTCGTGGCATCGGTCGCATGGAAAATGGTCTTGAAAAACCACGAATCGAGGTCATCCTTGCTACTTCCCTTTCAGAAGAGGAATGCCGAAAAATCAACCTCGGCTATGTGGATTACCGGTCTATTGATCTTGACGACTATAAAGACCATGAAGCCGAAGGGATTTTGTTTGTTGACCATGCTGGTGAAATACTGCACAGGGTCAAACAGTCCTGATCAAAGGAAAGGCCCAGGAAAGGATCTGGAAGAAGGTGTGCGATGGTCATTGTCATAATAGGTCCAATGGGCTGCGGAAAAACGACCATAGGTCAGACCCTTGCCACACAGCTTGGCTGGCAGTTCTATGATGCCGATGATTTTCATCCTGAAGCTAATAAACAAAAAATGGCTAAGGGTATCCCACTGGATGATCACGACCGAGAACCGTGGCTTGAAACACTGCATCAGCTTGTACAAAAGCATATCATAAACGGGAGCAGCATGATACTCGCTTGCTCCGCGCTGAAGAAGAAATATCGCCGTCTGCTGGGGATTGATCAGCATCAGGTTTTTTCAGTTTTTCTGAAAGGCTCTTACTCTCTTCTCCAGCAGAGGATTGCAACGCGTTCCCACGAGTATATGGCCAAAGATCTGCTGAAAAGTCAGTTGGACACCCTTGAGGAACCGGAAACGGGACTCATGGTAGATATAGCAGGAACGCCGAAGGAGATATGCCAGACCATTGTAGACAAGCTACTGAGCTAATACTTAATATAATTTCATTAAAAATATCATAGGATTATCAATGAGTAAGTTATCCAACATAGGGGTTGCCGGTTTGGCCGTCATGGGAGAAAACCTGGTGCTGAACATGGCAAGTAAAGGCTTTTCGGTGTCCGTATTCAACCGGACTACCGCCAAGGTCGATACATTTCTGGCAGGCCGGGCCAAAGGAAAAAGCGTTCGTGGCTTTCACTCTGTCAAGGAATTTGTCGGCTCTCTTGAACGTCCTCGCAAGCTTATGATGATGCTGAAGGCAGGAGTTGTGGTAGATGGCTTTATCGAGCAACTGCTGCCTTACCTTGAAGAAGGTGACATTGTCATCGATGGCGGTAACTCCAACTATCATGATACAGAGCGGCGTGTGGCCTTTTTGGAAGAAAAGGGGTTGCGATATGTGGGTGCAGGTGTTTCAGGTGGTGAAGAGGGTGCTTTGAAAGGACCGTCCATAATGCCAGGAGGCTCATTTCTCGCATGGAAGGATCTGCAACCAATCCTGGTACCTATTTCAGCAAAAGTGGCTGATGGCACTTTCTGCTGCAGTTGGATGGGTAATGGCGGGGCCGGTCATTTTGTAAAAATGGTCCATAACGGCATTGAATATGGTGACATGCAGTTGATCTGCGAGTCATACCATATCATGAAGGATGTGCTGCAGATGTCGGCAGATGAAATGAGCCAGGTCTTTGCCCGGTGGAACTCGGGTGAGCTGAGCAGTTATCTCATCGAAATCACCAGAGAAATTCTGGCCTACAAAGATAAGGACAACACGCCTCTGATCGACAACATCCTTGATGCTGCCGGGCAGAAAGGTACCGGCAAATGGACGGTTATTGCTGCCCTGGATGGTGGTATTCCGCTGTCTCTCATCAGCGAGTCGGTCTTTGCCAGATGTCTTTCAGCGCAAAAAGATCAGCGGGTTCAGGCTTCCACTCTGCTGCCGGGGCCGGTGCCCAAATACACCGGGCACAAAGAACGATTTCTTGTTGTGTTGGAAAAAGCACTCTATCTTGCCAAGATAATTTCCTACGCCCAGGGTTTTAATCTGATGCGGGAAGCCTCTAAAGAATACAGCTGGGCCCTCAACTATGGTGAGATTGCCAGGATCTGGCGGGGCGGCTGTATCATCCGCTCTGTTTTCCTCGATAGAATAACAGAGGCCTACCGGCAAAATCCGGAACTAGATAACCTCCTGCTTGCACCATATTTTCAAGAGAAAATAGCGCTGGCTCAGGACAGTCTGCGCCGTGTTCTTATGACAGCAATCGAGAACGGCATTCCATCACCCTGCCATTC
>JAPLJE010000549.1 GCA_026388755.1 Deltaproteobacteria bacterium
CCGATGATCCGGGGCCGCATTCTTCACAGACCGAACAGGACAGCCGGATGATGGCCATGATGGCTAAGATTCCGGTTCTGGATCCAGACTCCCCGGTCCAGGCCAAAGAGATGATCGCCATGGGATACGCGTTATCCGAAGCATTTGAGATCCCGGTCATGATCCGGCCCACCACGCGAATCTGTCATGCGCGCCAGGATGTGGCCGTTTCCCCCGTTGTTTCTGATGATCGCAAGCCCGCCTTTGAAAAAAAGCCGGCCCGGTGGGCTGCCACACCCAAATTCCGCTTCCGCCTGCATCAGTCCCTGGAACAGAAGCTTTCCGGCATCGCCGGCTACGCATCCACGGCGCCGATCCGGTGCAACCCGGGTGCCACCGGAACACAGGCCATTGTGGTTGCCGGCGTGGCGGCTGCCCATACCCGCGATGTACTGAAGGATCTTAACCTCTGGGATCGCATTCCCCTGTACCAGGTGCTTCAGCCCTTTCCCCTTCACAGAGAATTTATCAACCATCTTGAAACAACCTGTTCGGAAATCCTGGTCATCGAAGAGAGTACCGGCGTTATCGAGATGCAGATTGCCGACCGGCATAAGGTCAGGGGAAAGACCTCCGGAGCTGTGCCGTCCGTGGGCGAGATCCTGCCGGAAACCATCGAGGCGATCGTGGCAGAATTTGTGAAAAAGCCCCTTTCCCGCCCCATTCTGCCGGTCTCTTTGCCGGGCAGACGCCCGACGCTTTGCGCGGGATGCCCGCACCGGGCCAGTTTTTTCTCCATCAAAAAAGCTGCACCCAGGGCCATCTACGCCAGCGATATCGGCTGCTATACGCTGGGCCTGAACCTGGGGGCAGTGGACACGTTTATCTGCATGGGGGCTGCCATCAGCCAGGCTGCGGGCTTTTATCAGGCGTTCCGCTCCGAACCCAAGCGACCGGATATCGTGGCCACCCTGGGCGATTCCACTTTTTTTCATGCCGGGATTCCGGCCCTGATCGATGCCGTGGTTCAAAATGTCCGTTTTGTCCTGGTAATCTTGGACAACCGGACAACAGCCATGACCGGCAACCAGCCTACCCCTTCCAGCGGCAGGGGAATCGGCGGGGAGCCCACCATTACGGTTGAGATCGAAAAACTGGTTCAGGGATGCGGCATTCAGTTCTGTAAAACCGGGGACCCCTACGATGTTCCGGCATTCATCTCCCTGGTGAAATCGGCGGTTGCCTTCAGCCGTGAAACCGGTCCGGCGGTGATCATTGCCAGGCGCCCCTGCCTGCTGGATCGCAGCCGCACGGAAATCCGTCCTCCGTTTATCCGGGTCCAGGTTGTGCAGGAGGATTGCGATGCCTGTCATTACTGCCTCCAGCATTTCGAGTGCCCGGCCCTGATCACGGACGGGAAAGACCAACCCGTCCGCATCGATCCTGCAGGATGTACCGGGTGCGGCGTCTGCCTGCATGTCTGCCCGAAAAAGGCGATTACAATAATGGATAAGGGCGAAGGAATGGAGTAAAAAATGACCATTAAACAGCAGATTATCATCAGCGGCGTCGGCGGCCAGGGCGTACTGTTTGTTACCCGCCTTCTGGCCGAGGCCGCCATGATGAAGGGATATCCGGTGCTGACTTCCGAGACCCACGGCATGGCCCAGCGGGGAGGCACCGTGGTTTCTCACC
>JAPLJE010000612.1 GCA_026388755.1 Deltaproteobacteria bacterium
ATGTTATGGCTGTACCAGGCGATGAAGAGCTCGGTTCCATAGGCAAACCCGACGATCAGCCCGGTAAAGACGATGGTTTTGGCAACGCTTTCCAGCACGTGAACCGTGATGAAGGCTTCGAACCTGAAAATCTTCCGTAGCGGTATCATCAGGGTCAGGACCATGGCAAGGCCCGAGTGGATGGCGCCTGCCACGAAATAGGGCGCAAAAATCGTGGTGTGCCAGCCGGGAACCACCCCGAGGGCAAAATCCCAGGACACCACGCTGTGAACCGATATGACAAGGGGGGTCGCCAGAGCGGCAAAGAACAGAAACCCTCTGGCATAGTGGCGCCACTGCTCATGCGTACCGGTCCAGCCCAGGGAGAGAATGTGAAAGATTTTTTTCCGGGTTCCGGTTGCCCGGTCCCGGACAGTGGCCAGATCCGGGAGCATCCCCGTATACCAGAACATGGCACTGACAATCAGATAGGTGCTGATGGCCACGACATCGAACATCAAGGGAGAGGTGAAATTGGGCCACAGGGTTCGCGGATTGGGCAGCGGAAGCATGTAAATAACCACCCAGACACGGCCCAAATGGATAAAGGGAAAGAGTCCCGCGGTGCACACGGCAAAGATGGTCATGGTCTCGGCCGCCCGTGCAATTGGATTTCGCCATCCGGCCCGGAACAGGTGCAAAATGGCCGATATCAGCGTTCCCGAGTGGGCAATACCGACCCAGAACACGAAATTGACCAGGTAGATACCCCAGTGTACCGGGTTATTCTGGCCGCCCACCCCGATGCCGACAAAAATCTGATATACCCAGCACCCTGCACCAAGAAGCACCCCCATAAGCAGTAAAACAACCAAAACCCAGTAGGATTTCGGCGCGGGTCGCAGGGTATCCAGAACAGTGTTGTCAATACTCTCGAAAGTCAGTTCAGCCATGGGATCTCACAAATGACACAACCGGCGAATGAATCCTGTATTGGGGTTTCTCAATATGGAATTCTCTAACACAATTGAATTCGAATGAAAACTGGTATTACAGCCCCGTGCCGCCTTTCGCGATTATTTTCAGGAATTTTCAAATGGTTTCAACGACCGCATTTGCCTACTTCTTTTCTTCAATCAAACGGATCACCTTTTCGAATTCTTCAAAAGGAACCGCTCCGACCACCGAAACCCCGTTAATTAAAAACGACGGGGTAGCATCGAATCCGAAAGATCGGCCTTCATTCATATCTTCACTGATCATGTCCGCTATTTCCTTGCTTTCTAAATCCTTTTTCAATCTGGCGTCATCAACACCCAACAGATTGGCGATGTCCAGCAAAACACTCTCTTTTTCTTTCAGGATGTCCTCCCGGCGGTCAAAGGCAATGTCATGAAATTTCCATGCTTTTTCCGCAGACTGCCTGTCGATGCTTTCAAAATACTAGGCTTCCATTTTGGACATTTCATGAAACGGCATATGTTTAAAGAAAACCCGGATATTTTGAGGATATTTCTTGACCAGATCCTGCACAATGCCGGCTGCCTTGCCACAGTAGAAACACTGAAAATCCGAATACTCTACAATAGTAATCGGGGCATTGGGGTTACCGATGAAGGGGCGACTCAAATCAATTTTTGGGTTTTTGGGATTGGCAAGATCGAGTTTCAACCGATCATCCCGTTTCTTTTCAGCCAGATCACGGCTGCCCTTTTCCACGATCTGAAGGACTTCGATATTTTTCTCTTTCAAAATATCCATCACGACATCAGGGTTTTCCCGGATCGCTTTAAATACTTGTTCCTTAATGATTTCAGGATGTTCTTGAACCGCCTTCAAAGCCTCCTCCTGAATCATTTCGGGCTTCGGAGCAGTGCACCCCGACAGCAACCCGCACATGAGAAGCATCCCTGCCAGTTTTTTCATCCGATCTGTCCTTTTTGAATAATTGTTTGTGATAGTTGACACACCTTGTCATTTAAAAACTGAATTTGAGCTTTATGTCAATAAAAAGTATGGTGCTGTGTCATTGAGTGATGCATCCGACCCCGACGGATCGTCCAACGATGGAGGAATATATTTATAACAGTCTTTAATCTTGATGAATTTGTAAACATTCAAAACCCGGAGGGTGAAGAGCCGTCTCATTTGACTTGATTCGTTTTGAGACTTATTATTCTAATACATCAAATCAGCATTCTCCTTTATTATCTGGATGTCAATGCGTTGGATTTGGTGCAAACACCGTTGAATTCAACTTTCAATTAAAGATTGCTCGAATTCACCGGCATAGAGGGAGGTGATATCTATGGAAAATGACGAGAAAACAATAAAAGACGACAAGGAAAAAAGCAGCACCTCGGAATCAAATTCCGAGCGATCCTGTTGCTATGTCATAGATCCTTGTGAACGATACGTTGATCCATGTGGGTGTTCCGTTGATCCATGTGGTTGTTATACCAGCAGCTGTTGCTGCTAGTGATATGACTTTGATACCCGGGATTGGGTTAATAAATCCAATCCCGGTTTATGTTCCTACCTGCCATGATAACGATCATGGGGATTCGTAGGAAAGCTCTTTCATCAATGCGATTTCATCACAGTCCGGAAACTTGACGCAATTCAGACATCCCCCCCCAGATTTTGAGCGGAAGCATTGACCGATCGATGCGGACAAACCCCAGGCGCTCGAAAAACTCGGAGCCTACCCCCTTGTTCAGGTAATCCGGCATGACGGCCAGAGACCGAATTTCGGCGAGATCCTCCCAGCAGAATTGCAGCGCACAGCAGCCGATGACTTCATCCTCCGGAGTAACAAAAACCGAAAAATCCCTTAAATGGTCATACAGTTCGGTTAACGGTCTGGGGAGCAGATCTCCCTTGGTGCCATAGTACTGCAGCAGGCCGTGGATAGCTTTGATATCCTTTAACATGGCTTTTCTTATCATTCTTTTATTCCTGACTCCTGTCTTTCGTCTTCTGACTCCAGCCCCCTGCCCTTAGTCTTCTGACTTCTGCCGTCTACCTTCCGCCTTTTGTTTCCGCCAGTATTCCATCCGCTGTTGAATGGTTTTTTCATACCCCCTGTTCGAAGGCAGATAAAACCGCTTGTTTTGAAGCGGCTCCGGCAGGTAATCCTGAGGAACGAACGCATCCTGAAAATCATGAGCATACTGGTATCCATCGCCATATCCCAGGTCCTTCATGAGTCGGGTCGGCGCGTTTCGGATATGAAACGGAACCGGAAGCGCTCCGGTATCCCCGAGAGCTTTCCGAACCTTTCCCATCGCCACATAAACGCTGTTACTCTTGGGTGCCGTGGCCAGGTAAACCGCAGCCTGAGCCAGGGCCAGTTCCCCTTCGGGGTGCCCCAGCATGCGAAACGCCTCTGTGGCCCGAAGCGTGATATCCAGTGCGTACGGATCGGCGTTTCCGATGTCTTCCGAGGCAAACCGGATCATGCGCCGCGCTACATAAATCGGATCTTCTCCGGAGGCGATCATCCGCTCCAGCCAGTAAAGGGCCGCATCCGGATCGCTTCCCCTCAGGCTCTTGTGAAATGCAGAAATCAGGTTATAGTGTTCTTCGCCGGATTTATCGTAGAGAAGGGCTTTTTTCTGGACTGCGGTTTCAATATCGCGAATTATTATTTCTCTTTGAATACCGGCGCCTGACGGATCTGTTTCAGATGCCACCAGGGATGCCACAACTTCAAGGCTGTTCAAAATGTTGCGGGCATCCCCGTCCGCCATGCGAACCAGACAGGAGACGGCATCCGGCGTTATCTTCAGCCCGGTTTTACCCAGGCCCCTTTCGGTATCGTTCAATGCGTTTTGAATGATGGCTTCAAGGGCTTCCGAAGGCAGCATCTTTAAAACAACGATCCGGCAGCGGGACATCAATGCCGGTATCACCTCAAAAGACGGATTTTCCGTTGTCGCCCCGATCAGGGTGATCAGGCCGCTTTCCACATGGGGCAAAAAAGCGTCCTGCTGGGATTTGTTGAACCGGTGAATCTCATCCACGAACAGTATGGTTTTTTTTCGGTACAGCCGCTGCTGATCGGTTGCGATCTCGATCACGGCCCGAATGTCCTTGACTCCGGAAAGCACTGCGGAAAAATGGACGAAATGGCAGCGGGTTTCCCGCGCAACGATGCGGGCCAGAGTGGTCTTGCCGCATCCCGGAGGCCCCCAGAGGATCATGGAAAAAATCCGGTCGCCGGAAATGGCATGCCGCAGAAGGGTCCCCTCCCCCACCACATCCTGCTGCCCAAAGAATTCATCCAGGGTTCTGGGGCGCATGCGTTCCGCCAGAGGGCGAGAGGCATCGGCCGCTTTTTGCGCATGATGATCGAAAATATCAGGTTTCATTGG
>JAPLJE010000432.1 GCA_026388755.1 Deltaproteobacteria bacterium
CCCATGGCTTTAAACAACTGTCAAATTGCAATTTATCCCGGAAGGGAATTAAAAAGGAGTAAAGAAATATGCTACTGGAAGGTAAAAATGCGCTGGTGACCGGCGGATCGCAGGGAATCGGGGCTGCCACATCCCTGGGGCTGGCTGCCGAAGGCGCCAATGTCTGCCTGCTGTACCGCAAACACGCCGATGAAGCGTTTAAAATTAGAGACGAAATTATTAAAATGGGCCGAAAGGCCATTGCCCTTTCATGTAATATTGCATCATTTTCAGAAGCCGAGCAGGTGGTAAAAACGGCCCTTGAGGCCTTTGGACGTATCGATATTCTGGTTAACAATGCGGGGATGAACTGGGACGGGGTTTCCTGGAAAATGACCGAGGAGCAGTGGGATAAGGTGATCGAGGTCAACCTGAAAGGCTATTTCAATTTCACCCGCCATGTCGCCCCGCTTTTAAAGGAACAACAATCCGGAAAAATCGTCAATATCACATCCATCAACGGCATCCGCGGAAAATTCGGCCAGACCAATTATTCGGCCTCCAAAGCCGGCATCATCGGATATACCAAAGCCGTGGCCAAGGAACTGGGCGCCTTCAATGTGAATGTGAACGCCGTGGCTCCGGGACTGATTGAAACGGCCATGCTGAAGGAATCCGAGGCCCATGACAAAATCGTCAATCTTGCCCTGGGTGAAATCGTCATGAAGCGCGTAGGAAGCCCCGAAGACGTGGCCAACGTCATCGTGTTTTTGGCATCGGATAAGGCCCGTCACATTACCGGTGAAGTCATCAAGGTTGATGGCGGACAATACATATAAAGGAGATCAAAAACATGTCAGTTGCACTTTCAGACATTGTCGTTATCGGCGCTGTACGCACCCCGATGGGGCGTTTCGGCGGCACCATCAAGGACGTTCCCTCGTATGAACTGGGGGCCGCGGCCATCCGCGAGGCGCTCCGCAGGGCGGGAATTCAGGGCAGTGATGTATCCGAAGTCATCTATGGTTCCTGCCGCCAGGCCGGAAACGGCCCGAATCCTTCCCGGACCGCCAGCCTTAAGGCCGGCATTCCCATTAACATTTCCACCAACACCATCAACATGGCCTGCCCGTCAGGCATGAAATGCGTTCACCTGGCCACCGAAGCCCTTCGCCTGGGCGACAGCGACATCGTTGTTGCCGGCGGCATGGATTCCATGAGCACGATTCCCTATCTTCTGAAAGGCGCCAGATGGCAGGGGTTCAAGATGGGCCCGAAAATCCTCGAAGACGGCTGGACCGACTCCATCGATCCCACCACCGGCCAGGGAATGGGAGACACAGCCGAAAATCTCGTTGAAAAATACGGGCTGAAACGCGAAGATCTTGATCAGTTTGCCGTATCCAGCCATCTGAAAGCGTCACGGGCCCAGAAAGAAGGCCTTTTCGATGAAGAAATCATGTCGATTGAAGTGCCAGCAGCCAGTAAAAAAGACGCGCCGGGCATTTTTGCCAAGGATGAGACCATCCGCCACGACGCCAATGCCGGACAGATGGGCAAACTTCCGTCGGCCTTTCGAAAGGGCGGATGCGTTACGGCCGGTAACTCCTGCGGCATGAGCGACGGAGCCTGCGCCGTTGTGGTCACCACCCGGGGAAAAGCAAAGGCCATGGGAGCAAAGCCCCTGTTCTCGTTTGTCAGCTTTGCTCAGGCAGCGGTTGAACCCTCAACCATGGGAGAAGGACCCGGTGTGGTAATTCCCATGGCCCTTAAAAAAGCCGGAATGACCCTCGGCGACATGGATTTGTTTGAAGTCAATGAAGCCTTTGCCGCGCAGGTGTTGACCAATATCCAAACCCTGAATCTGGATACCGCCAAACTCAACATTCATGGCGGCGCCATTGCCCTGGGACATCCCACGGGTATCAGCGGATGCCGGATTCTGATCACCGGATACCACGCGCTGAAAACAATGAACAAAGAAATGCTTTGCGCTTCCATCTGCGGCGGCGGCGGTGTCACCACAGCCATGATCATCCGAAGAGAGCTATAGCGGGTTAGAAAGGAGGCCAACCATGACCAATTCTCAAACCATCCAGACCAGTTATGCTGATGGCGTTGCCCGCCTGACATTTGCCAGGCCCAAACACAATGTGTTCAATATTGCGATGATGCAGGAGTTCAATGCCGCGCTGGAATCACTGATCGCCGAAAAGGACCTGAAATGCGTGGTGATTCTGGGAGAAGGTCCCAGTTGGTGCGCCGGCGTGGATGTCGGGGACCACAGGCGAAGCCATTCCGGTTCCTGTGATTGCCGCGGTTCACGGGGCCTGCCTCGGTGGCGGGATGGAATTTGCCATTGCCTGCGACATGGTGGTGGCTGCAAAAAAAGCCAAGTTTGGTCAGCCCGAGGTCAAACTTGGCTTTTTCCCGCCCTATGCGGCCATCCGGCTGCCTGCCCTGGTGGGGCCCGCCAAAGCCATTGAAATCTGCGCCACCGGCAGAACCTATTCCGCGGATGAAGCGGTTGCCATGGGGTTTGTCAGCCGCGCTGTTGAAAACGAACAATTCGATGCGGAAATCTCAAAACTCATCGGGGAAATCCA
>JAPLJE010000191.1 GCA_026388755.1 Deltaproteobacteria bacterium
AAAAGCGCCATGACGCTTGCCCAGGCGGGCGTGGAAGTTTTTCTTTTCGGAACTCCCGAGAAGCCCTTGCCCGAAACCCTGGTCCATCCCAACATTCACAATTTTGGCGAAGCCTCGGTTCTGCGTCTGCGGGGAACGGTCGGAAATTTTGAGGTGACCCTGGATACCCATGGGGTCAAGCAGATCATGCATGTCGGTGCGGTGATTCTGGGCGAACAATCCCGAAAGCGTATTCCCTATATGCCGCTCGCGGATCTACCCGCCCATATCGTGGAATCCGCCATGCAGAAGCGGGGCATCACCGGAATTCCCTTTTTTAATCCGGGTGCAACCTCCATTCCGGGGCTCTTTCTGGCCAATCCTTCGGCTATTGCGGTTTCCGATCGCATCAAGGGAACCGCGGCAGCCATTCTGGCGGCTGCGGCCATGCCCAGAAGTCCCAGGCAGAACAAGGGTTATACGGTATCCGTGGATGATGCCCTTTGCCGGGGTTGCGGCCGGTGCATTGGCGTCTGCCCCTACCAGGCCGTAAGTTTTCGGCCCAATGCCATGGACGGCTGGTATGCGGTTGTGGACGAGGCCCTTTGGAAGGGTTGCGGTAACTGCATTGCCGTCTGTCCTTCCAATGCCGCGGACAGTCCGTATCGGGATCGAAAGTATCTCAATCAGATGATCGCGGAATTGTTGCTGTGAACATGTATTTTCCCCTTTCCCAAATGTGGAAAATAATCATGTCCAATTATGATATAAAGGTAACTTACAATAACGTTCATATAACGAGACAGTAATGGAAAAACTTAAAATCATCTTGTTTATCTGCAACTGGGGCCCACACGCCGCATTTCAGGCGCTTCAGGACAGCGGCGCCGATCTTCCTCCGGAAGTCAGGATGATTCGCATTCCCTGTGCCGGCAGCATGAGCAAGTCGCTTCTCTTCAGAGCGTTTGAACTGGGTGCTGACGGGGTTGCCCTGGTCGGCTGCGAACCCGGTTCCTGCCGTTACGGAAGCGGTACGGAGGTAGCCGAACGAAACGCTGAAGACACGCGCGGCATTCTGGACCTGCTGGGCCTGCGCAGAGACCGTCTGCGCCAGGCCATGTTTCTTCCCGAGGAATCGGAGGCGCTCCTTGCTTTTCTTCATGACTTTCATCGGGTCATTCAAACCATGGGCAAGAGTCCGGTCATGCCGATTCCCCGGGAAGTGCCCGCGCCCATCGGAAAAGAAGACGCAGCCCGGATCATGTCTGTCCATGACATCTTTGCCTGCCAGGATTGCGGGAAATGTTCATCGGCATGTCCCGTTGCGCTTTCCGGCAAGCCTTTTTCCCCGAGAGCCATGGCAAACGCCATTATTGCCGGGGATTTCGAATCGCCCGGCGTGGTCAAGGATGTGTGGTCCTGCCTGACCTGCGGACTCTGTCATGACCGCTGTCCGTCGGCCGTTGATTTTCCGGAATTCATCCGGGACATGCGCCAGCTGCAAAAAACGGCCGGCAAGGAAGGATGCGAAGCCCATGAAGGGTTCTTCCAGTCTTTCATGCGCGCCATGACATCGCCGGGCCTCAACATTCGCCACTGGGAGTGGCTTCCAGGAGACATTCGCACGGATCCTGGCAGCAAGATCCTTTTTTTCGGAGGCTGTGCGCCGTATTTTGACACCTATTTCAAGGCACATCTGGGTATCCGGACCCGGGATATTCTGGTCGACGGCCTGCGCCTTCTGAATTTTTTCGATATTCACCCTGCACTGCTTGCGGGTGAAAGATGCTGCGGCCACGATCTGCTCTGGTCCGGTGATCGGGAGAATTTTCTGAAGCTTGCCCGCCTGAATGTGGCGGCCATCGAGGAAAAGGGGATCGAGGAGGTTGTTACCGCCTGTCCCGAATGTTACCGGACACTGGCCCACGACTATCCGGATCAGGGTATTCGCGTCAACTTCAAGGTGACCCATCTCTTTGACCTGGCGGAAAAGGAAATCAGCAAGGGAGCCATCGGCTTTGAAAAACTGGAGCGCACCCTGACGTTTCAGGATCCCTGCCGTCTGAGCCGGCTCGAAGGCCGGCCGGATTTGCCCCGCAAGCTGATTGCGCGCCTGAATCCCCAGGATTTTACCGAAATGTGGGATCGGGGCGCTTCGGCGCTTTGCTGCGGCAACTGCGCGTGGACGGGCTGCGACAGCTTTTCCAAAGCACTTCAGGTCAAACGCTTGCGCCAGGCCAAAGAGACCGGAAGCAATCTTCTGGTCACCGCCTGTCCCAAATGCCAGATTCATCTTCGCTGTGCCATGGAAGACCCCTTTATCGGAAGTGAGATCAAAATGGAAATGATGGATTTGACCAGTATCCTGGCCAGAACCATTCGGTGGGAATAACAAAAAAGGTTGATGAGATGATGACCATGGATAAACCGGATAATATGACGGCCCGACCCCGCATCGGCGTTTATGTCTGTCAATGCGGCATGAATATTGCCAAAACTGTCGATTGCGAAAAAGTGGCTCAAATGGCGGCCGGCATCGCGGATGTGCAGATCGCCAGAAACGTTTCGTACGCCTGTTCCGGACCTGGGCAGCAAGGCATCCGGGAAGATATTCTGGAGCAGAACCTGGATCGGGTGGTGGTGGCTTCCTGTTCGCCGAGGTTGCATGAACCCACCTTCCGTCAGATGGTCCGGGATGCGGGACTGAATCCCTATATTCTGGAAATGGCCAATTTAAGGGAGCACTGCAGCTGGGTGCATATCAGCCAGCCCGGGGCCGCCACGGAAAAGGCCATGGATTTGACGCGAATGGCCATATCTCGGGTGCGAAGCCATAAAGCGTTGGAGCCGGAAAAACTGCCCCTGGTCAAACGGACACTGGTCATCGGCGGCGGCGTGGCCGGGATTCAGGCGGCTCTTGATCTTGCGGACAATGGGTATGATGTGGTGCTCGTGGAAAAAAAACCCTCCATCGGCGGGGTCATGGCTACCCTCGATAAGACGTTTCCCACCATGGACTGCTCCATCTGAATTCTGGGGCCAAAAATGACGGATGTCGGTCGGCATCCCCGAATCAAGCTTTATGTCCTGAGTGAAGTCAAGGAAGTGAAAGGTTCCGTCGGCAATTTCAAGGTGAAAATCCTTAAAAAATCCCGTTATGTGGATGAAAAGGAATGTACGGCATGCGGAGACTGCGCCAGGGTCTGCCCGGTGGTTCGACCCGATGCGTTCAATTACGGCCTCTCTTCCCGGAAAGCCATCTATTCCCCGTTTCCGCAGGCAGTCCCCTCCGCTTATGTAATCAATGTCAGCGAGTGTCTGGGACATAATCCGGCGGTGTGCGCCAAATGCGTTGAAGCCTGCAAGAAAGGCTGCATCAATTTTCACATGTCCGATGAAGAAATCACGGAAACCGTGGGCACCATCGTGGTGGCAACCGGAATGTAAACCTACGATCCCACGGAAATGGATGAATACGGTTATACGAGATTTGAAAATGTCCTGACCAGCCTTGAATTCGAGAGGCTCGTCAATGCCGGCGGCCCCACAAAGGGCGAGATCCTGCGTCCTACAGACCGCAAGAAGCCTAAATCCATTGGTTTTGTACAATGCGTGGGTTCCAGGTCGGCCGGAAAGGGAAGCGCCCACTGCTCCAATGTCTGCTGCATGAATACGATCAAGAGCACGCTGGTGCTTAAGGAGCATTGCCCGGACATGGATGTCAAGGTTTTCTATATCGACATCCGGGCTTTCGGTAAGGGGTTTGAAGATCTCTACAAAAGAAGCCGGCGGCTGGGCGTCCATTACCTGCGGGGTCTTCCCGGAACGGTCGAGGAAACCCCGGACGGGGGTCTCCGGGCGGCGGTTGA
>JAPLJE010000646.1:0-522 GCA_026388755.1 Deltaproteobacteria bacterium
ATTGACAACGGCATCATGAAAGAACCCCGATTCATGGTCTTTGTCCGGGATGGTGTTCCGCCCTCCGAAGATATCCTTTCCTGCAAGGGAGAATGGCGTTGCGGGAATTGGCCCATCGGTGGAATAAACGGACGCCGGTTCTACCCGGGGGAAAGCCAGAAACTAACCTCTTCCGCTCCGGACGAAACCAAACCATACACTCTCGCCTACAAGGCCGGCGCCGGGACCAGCGTTCACGGATGGTGGGGAGAGACAAGCGGAGACATGTCCTTTGACGATGAAAGCAGCCTGGTGTTCGATTCCGAACCGCTAAAGGAAGCCGTCGAAATCATCGGCCTTCCCAAGGTCAACCTGACCGTTTCAGGAGACAATCCACTTTACCAATGGTCGGTCCGGCTGGAGGACGTCTGGCCAGACGGAAAGGTGTCGCTGGTCAGCGGGACACTCATCAATCCAGCCGACCGGGTATCGCGTCTGAAGCAGTCTCCGCTGGTTCCGGGCGAAAAGACCAACCTTGCCGCC
>JAPLJE010000646.1:545-2512 GCA_026388755.1 Deltaproteobacteria bacterium
ACACAAGATCCGATTGTCCATCTGCAACGCCCAATTCCCCATGGCCTGGCCGACACCTTACAAAGGCGCCACGAAGCTCTACCCGGGGGCTGGCACGAGCGTTGAACTGCCCGTGGTCGAGAAGAACACCTTGACAGCCGCCTGCGATCTTCCCAAGCCCGAGCAGGAGGAGTGGCCGCCCGACGCGTCGTACACGGAACAGGACGAGGGGGAAAGAACGCATATCGATTACAACCCGGAGACGGGTGCAGCTGTGTATTCCTGCGGTATCAATCAGAAGATGACAATCCGGGGCACCCAATACCACATGCAGGAACAAAACACCTGGAAAGTGAACGACAAGGATCCGGCACACGCAACTTACGAGGCGATGACAGATTACTCTATCCAGCCGCCGGGAAGGGAACTCCGACTTATCGTGAAATTCCGCATGGCCTCTGACGAGAAGGTCTTCCACCTGACAACGATCCGGCAACTGTTCGAAGCCAAAGAGTTGATCCGGGAAAAAAAGTGGGAAAAGTCGATCCCGCGAATGAACCAATAGCGTCGTTGGCCCTGCCCACGCGCCTGCAAAAATCCGGCGCACGGGGGGATTTGGTCCGACCCGCAGGCCATCTCATCTTGCGCCTATTAAGCATGGTCTGCACAGTAATCTGATTCGCTATTAAACGTATACAAATAAGGGAGGGTATGTGAACCCAAAAGATAGCAGGACTCTCATGAAAAAATATTATGGTTTGCTTGCTGCATTCTGCATGGTTGTGAGCATTGCCACCGAGGTGATGGCACAAACGCCCTCAGGGCCGCCGATAGGGGCTGGTCCCTACCGCCCCAACGCATTAGTCGAACTGGTGAAACTCGATTCAACAATCAAGCTTGATATCCGTTACGCCACACCCAACAATTTTTTCGGTAAGGCAGTGTACACCGAGCCTCGGGCATTTCTTCAACGTCCGGCAGCCGAGGCGCTTTTGTTGGTTCACCGGTGGCTGAAAGAGCAAGGCTACGGCCTGGTGGTTTATGACGCCTATCGACCTTGGTCAGTCACCAAATTGTTTTGGGATATCACGCCCCCTGAAAAGCGAGTGTTCGTAGCCGACCCGTCGGTCGGCTCTGTTCACAACCGGGGCTGCGCGGTGGATGTTGGGCTTGTCGACCTTCGAACCGGTCACGAGGTAGAAATGCCGGGCGCCTACGACGAAATGACCGAGCGCTCCTTCGTAACCTACACGGGTGGAACAGCCGAACAACGGGCGCGGCGGGACCTATTGCGAAAAGCCATGGAACAGGATGGCTACTTCTTTGTTTTACCTGAAGAATGGTGGCATTACAACTTCAAGGATTTACGGGACTACGCAATCCAGGACATACCCTTTTCGGCCATCGATTCTCCGTCTGGATCAAAAAAACCATAGCCGGATCGTGCTTAACTGATAAGGTTTGATCGGACCGGGAAACGTGAATAGCGTATAAAACGCTACGCTTTGATACTATCCAATAAATATAATGGGGAAGTGAATGAAAGTACACATACTACAGCATGTGCAATTTGAAGGCATTGGTAGTATGGCTTCATGGTTAAAGACACAAGGAGCCGGCGTGAGCTACACGCGATTCTTCGAGGATTCGGCGCTCCCGCAGATAAAGGGTCTTGATCTCGTCATCGCGATGGGCGGACCCATGAGCGTCAATGATGAATCCGCCCTGCCATGGCTCCGTCTTGAAAAAAAGTTCATTCGTGATGCAGTGGAGAAAGGCATCCCTGTGCTTGGTGTTTGTCTGGGGGCGCAACTCATCGCCAGTGCTCTTGGTTCGCGTGTTTACAGAAATCCCCAAAAGGAAATCGGTTGGTTTCCGATTGAAGCAACGCCAAGCGCGACGACCGCCTTCCGCTTCCCCGAAAAATGTACGGTTTTCCACTGGCATGGCGAAACATTCGATCTTCCCTCCGGGGCAATCCGCCTGGC
>JAPLJE010000646.1:2550-4389 GCA_026388755.1 Deltaproteobacteria bacterium
CTGGCACGGCGAAACTTTCGACCTTCCCCCCGGGGCGGTCCGCCTGGCAAAAAGTGCGGCATGCGAAAATCAGGCGTTTCAGATAGGACAACATGTCATCGGCTTGCAATTCCATCTCGAAACGACTCCGGAAAGCGCCAAAGCCATTTTGGACAACTGTGGCGACGAGTTGGTCCCTGGACCCTACATCCAAAACGAATCTGAACTTCGGGAAATAAAGAGTGCCGCGTATGCCGAGATCAATCGGCTTATGGGTGAGGTGCTTTCCCATATCACGCGAATCTCTGGCTAACCCGACGCATAAAAGGGTCGCGCCAAAAACCGTCGCACCCCTTCTTCGCGTTCTCAATTCTCTTATTGAATCCACTTCCTTCTTCAATTTCCTGCCAACATCGGCTTTTGAACATCCGTCCAGATTTTTCTTGACAAAAACTTTAGTAGCTGTAATGTAGCTTTAATGTAATTAATTTGTGAATTTGATTGTCATCCAGATACGACACCACCGCACGACAAAGGAGACACATTATGGCCGACTTAAGCTGGTTACCGAGAGAATCGGGCACAAAAGATCATTTTCTCTGGAACGAGGCGCAGTTTTCCCTCCAGGCCCCTGGAGTGATGTTTGAGAAAAAACCGGTTTTGGATGCAGCCGGAAAACCCGTTGAGGGGCTCTATTCCGCATGGATTACCCTGAACAACCCCACCCAGTACAACTCCTACACCACGGAAATGGTCAAGGGAGTCATCGCCGGTTTTCAACGGGCGTCCGCGGACAGTTCAGTGATCACCGCCGTATTTACCGCCGTGGGTGACAAAGCTTTCTGTACCGGTGGAAATACTCAGGAATATGCGGAATACTACTCCGGCCGTCCCAATGAATACGGCCTGTATATGGATCTTTTCAATGCCATGGTGGATGGGATTCTGGGCTGCAAGAAGCCGACGATCTGCCGGGTCAATGGTATGCGGGTGGCGGGAGGTCAGGAAATCGGCATGGCCTGCGATTTGACGATTTCCAGCGATCTGGCCATATTCGGTCAGGCCGGCACTCGGCATGGATCCGCACCGGATGGCGGCAGCACCGATTTTCTGCCCTGGATGCTGCCCCTGGAACTGGCCATGTGGAACTGTGTATCCTGCGAGTTCTGGAGCGCCTACAAAATGAAGCAGTTGGGGCTCATTTCCAAATGCATTCCTGTTATCAAGGACGGCGACAAATGGGTCAGAAATCCAGCCGTGATTACAGACCAGTATCTGGATGACGGCGAAATCGTATATGGGGAGTTCAAGTCCGGCGATGCCGCCAAACAGGCCAGGGAATATGTCAAAACCGCCACGACCAGCTTTGAAAGGCTGGATGCGGAATTGAACAGAATCATCTGGATATTCACCAACCTGTTCCCCGGCTGTCTGATCAAAAGCGTCGAGGGAATCCGCCTGAAAAAGAAGTTCTTCTGGGATCAGGCCAAGGTCATCAACCGCCACTGGCTGGCCGCCAATATGGCCACCGAAGCCTATCTGGGATTCAATGCCTTTAATACCAAAAAAATCACCGGCAAGGACACCATCGATTTTATCGAATACCGAAGGCGCATTGCCGGCAGTTCGGCCTTTGACGCCGAGTTCATGGCGGCTGTGCTGGCAAAGCCGAAAATGTAACAACGCAGGTAGTAAGGCTATGGGCCATAGGCTGATTGCTGATGGCTTCAGACAACTATCAAATTGCGACTCAACCCGGAAGGGAAATGAAAAGGAGTAAAAGACTTATGCTGCTGGAAGGTAAAATTGCGCTTGTGACCGGCGGATCGCAGGGAATTGGGGCCGCCACATCCCTGGGGC
>JAPLJE010000012.1 GCA_026388755.1 Deltaproteobacteria bacterium
ATCCGTCCGGGAATACTTGGATAACGTTTAGGAGCTTCACAGAAACGATCCCAAACAGCTAACCACGAGCCTTCATGGTTAGCCAGCTTGGCAGCACATGCCAGCACACCCTCTTTTCGCGGATTGATGGTAAGCAGCGATTTGCAGACATCAACAAATGCCTTCCATTCGTTCTCACCACGGCTTACTTGGAATGCATCACCCTGATCCAGCCATTGCAAAAGATCGCGAACCGGATCGCCACCTGTCAGCAGCATATTGAAATAGTCTTTGTCCAACCGCTTGCCCTTAAGAAGTTCCACCTCCTCATCAAGCAATCGATAGAGCGCCAATTGCATGGCATTCTTGGCGTCATTATCCAAAGCCACATCTAATCCGAGGCCGCCTTGATCCGATTTGAGAAAGGCCAGGATGGTCCAGTCCTTGGCATTGATCTGCGACCAGATCACACCCCGGTATTGCAATTCGGCGAGCGGTTTCAGATAATCGGGGCAGCTTTCAACGGCACGCAGATCCTGGCGGCTGACTCCGGGTAGATAGAAAATCGGCGTGTGCTTCATAGGAAGCAATTCTTCATCCGTCTTACCGGCGATGACGCAGCGCAACCAAATTGCCGGTCCGGATCGTTTGTCCGGAGTATAATCGCCAAGAATGAAAAGCTCTGGCAATTCAGCTTGCAGACGCGGGATAACCGCTTCCCATTGCCGATCACGATCCGGCCATAGGATACATGCCGGAGCCACCTGAACTTCCGGGTTGAATACAGCCGCGTCACGGACCGCTTTAAGGAGGTGTTCCATCACTCTCATGATTCCATTACCTCCCAATGACCCCCCTTGGGAGGCCCTATCCGGCGCAGCATGCCTTTCTCCTTAAGCGCCTGTATATGCCGTTGCACCGTTTTACGGTTTTGCCCGGTTTGCGCAGCCAGCTCGTCATAGGTGATCTGAGAGTTGACTTTTATCAGGGACAACAACTGTCCCTGCAACAGGTTTATAACCTTTGTTTTAGGGGCAGTTTGTTGATTAAAATCCGTATTCAGGGACATATTTTGCTTTTCAGGGACATTTCCAGGGACAGGTCCGGATTGAAGGGTAGTCTTAAAGTAATCATCTGCAGCTTCAAAAACCGGATCAGTCCCGGTCAATTGACGGGTCAGCGGAATAACCTTGGTTCTTACCCCCATACCGCGGGCATCCACATAGCCATAATCCCGCATCACTTCCAAAATAATCGGATTGCGCGGCGTTCTTCTGCCTGCAATCATTTTCTCGATGGTCATCGTGTTGGGCAGTGCCCCGGGACTGATGATTTCCAGACGGTCCACATAGCGGGTAATTTCAATATCAACCGACCGTGTCCAGTCCCGGTGTACCAGAGCATTCAGCACCGTTTCTCGGACGGCCTCAAGGGGATACAACCAGTTCTTTTCACGTCGGAAACTTCTGCCCACCGTATTGGCTTCTTCCGTGATAAAAGGCTCCATGGCCCGGACAAATTTCTCCACCAGTCCATCGTCAATCAATGTCTTTGCCCTGCCTTTTTCCATCGCCCAGCGGCCAACCATCGGCCCATCCAAAACGACATCCAAAAGCGCCTGGTATTGCTTGTCGGAAACGGCAAACACCATGACCCGCTGATAGAAAGATTTGCTTCTTGTGAAGGTTACCGACAGACCACACAGAGATCGGACGTCCTGGGGCATTTGGGAGTAGCAATATTATAAAACTCGGACTTTGCTGTTTCTGCCCCCTGGAAAAATATTGACATGGTCCTGGGGGTTGGTTACTGAATATATCATCCCAAATCCCCCCCCCAACTCCAAATCATAACCGAAAGCACCTAACATGTTGCGCCGGGTGGGGACATATCAAAGATTCGGTTGCCGTAAAATAACCCTGCAGGAGCGTTTTTCCTTATGTCTGTGAGATTGATCGCACAAGAATTGTATTGTATCATTCGGGAAGTGGAAAAGCTTGAAAAAGAGCTTTTGGCTGCTCCGGCTCATAATCAAGAGATATTGAAAGATCGGCTCAGAAAGGCAATAGCCGAACGGGACCTGATGCGAAGGTCTCTTGAAGGCAGTAAGGATGTTGCCAATGTGCTTAAGAAGAATGAATTGTACCGGTGAATTGAACCACAATGCAGGCATTGGACTTAAGCCTCACTATTCCTCCTCTAAACTGCCATCCGTGTAGCCGGTATCGGTGCCGTCCCGGGTTACGAACTCCTCTATGAGTCCCTGCAAGGCTGACTGACTCAATCTGTCATGTGGGATGGTGATACCCATTTGATGAATTCCGCGATCTTTGATTCCATCTGGCTGTGAGCCTTAAATGACATTTTGCATCTTTCGATTTCTTATTCATTTGATGTAGGTCAGATCTGAAGAAATCTATTATACTCAGATATCTGCCTCAATTTTGCAGCAGGAATCAATGTCGGCTTTTTCATAAACGATCCAGTCAATTCCGTTATGTTTTTCAATGACGAAAGGAATATTTTTATCGGCTGAACGTGACGACTGGATTTTGCCGTGATCAGAATTAATGATCATGGTGAGCAAAAATAGACTGCCACTTTTTTTTATTGCAGGAATTGCAGATTCACTATAGCGATATTCTGAACAAATTTAATCAATATTTTGATTTTTTGTATTTTCAAAAATCACCGTCTTTATCCTCGGTAAATAAAATATTTGAATTCCCATCCATCTGGAATTCAAAGGAAATGTAAGATGAAAATTCAATGTCCGAATTGCAAAAAAGTTTATCAAGTTAATGATTCCAAAATTCCTGATGCAGGAGCTAACATCAAATGCAAATGTGAAACTAAGTTTTTCATAAAAAAAGATTCAGTTGAACCTGAAGAAAAACAAAAGGCAGATGAAGCGTTGAAAGCCGCTATGGAAGCATCTGAGAAAAAAGAGATTGATAAAAGGGGGGGAATATATTCTTCCTTGTACTGTTCACGTTGTGGAAAACAGATTCCAGATGAATCAAAATACTGTTCACATTGCGGAGCGTTGATTAATAAGGATACTGAACAAACACTGGATTATAAAAAACAGATCCCATTTGGCAACCCAATTAAAGATTTTAAGGAACCAGCTTTAACAGAACCTATAAGCTTCCAAAAAATGAATATGGGTTTTGGGATCACAAGGAAGAATTTGAAAAAGGGTTAGCCAAACTGAGTGGAGTAGGGACGGGCATTGATATATTGATAGATATGTTCTTATTTGTCTACTGTTCTGATTGCTATGCCAAGGAATACCAGAATTGATTTTGCGGGTGCGTTAAACCACATCATTATAAGTTGAATTAAGCGCAGAAAAATCTTCTATATTGATGTGGGCCATGACGATTTTGTAAACCGACTCGACGCCATGGCCATGTTTTCCAGAATCGACACAAGTCCGTTCTATGCCAGAAGGACCCCCATCTGATTGTTCGATTCATAGCAAGATCATAAAGGAGAAGGTACTTCACATGCACAAAGAAACCATCTGTGTTCAAAGCGGGACGTATCATGACACCGAGATACGCGGCGTGAACACACCGATTTTTACTTCGTCCTCATTCGAATACCTGGATCGGGAAAATGTTCCTTATCCCCGCTACTTCAATACACCGAATCAGGGGGCCGTGATCCACAAATTGTGTAAGCTCGAAGAGGCCGAAGACGGGGAGCCCTGGAAATAAAATATTGGGGTAATCATTATGATTATGCAACTGACAATTAGTTGCATAAGTTGATTTTTTGTGGTAAATATCAACGTCTAAAAGAGATTAGCTTTTAAACAAGCTCTGCATGATACTGCCGCCAAAAGACTTCACCTGGCACGAATTATTAACACTCATGGGCGAAATCCTGAAAACTTACCAGATACGTGACGCCAAAGATGCAATCAGGCAAATTGGAGGCATCCATGAACAAGACGATAGACAACAATAAACTCTCTCATAATGGCTATACCGGTTCAGTAGAGGTAAGTATTGAGGACAACTGTCTGCATGGCAGGGTCCTATTTATTGACGATATTATTACCTACGAGGGGGTAACCGCAAAAGATTTGGTGGCCTCTTTTAAGAATGCCGTTGATCATTACATCACCTATTGTAAAGAAACCGGGAAGCCCGCCAACAAGCCATTTAGCGGAACCTTCAACGTGAGAATTGGTCAAGAACTCCATCGGAAAGCCGCCCAGGAAGCCCATGCCCGTAATTTGTCGCTCAATGATTATGTGGTTCAGGCGATTAAGGTCGCTGCCGAACAGAATGCCATTGTGAAGGCTGAATGCATTCCATTACCTCGTCAATGGCGTTCGAATAGAGTGCATGGTTCAAAACAAGCCAGAATGCACGGATGAATTTACTGGAAGGTAAAAAGCCATATGGCCATCACTCAGCTTAAAGGCGGTAGGTGGCAAGTTTATTACAGGACTCCATGACATTGACGTGTTCAGTATGCCTTCTAAGTAACAATCTTGGGGATCAGGCCGGAACCAGTTGAAGCCCCAGAGATTTTGCTTGGTTAATTATTCGTTTTTTCAAACGTATCTGGTGAATTTTTTCTTGTTCC
>JAPLJE010000270.1 GCA_026388755.1 Deltaproteobacteria bacterium
AATATAAGGAACAAATCGAGGGGATTCAAAAGAAAAGCCTTTCCCAGAAGGGTGTCAGGGTCATCGCGGTGGATGAGCAGGGTGGCTCACCCTTTGATATCGTGGAAGGAATTCATTTTATCAAATCCGGCGGCCTAGTTTCATTGACCGGGGACTTGATCTGGAGAAGGGATCAGCGAAGCGTCCCAGTAAAATTTTTAGGCCGTGAAGCACTTTTTCCAGAGGCCCCGTATCTGTTTGCGCTGATATCCGGCGCGCCGATATTTATTTTTTTTGCTTTCCGCACCGCCAGAAAAACCTATCATTTTACCCTGTCGGAACCCATTTTCGTGAAGGCGTTATCCCGTGGGGAGCGAACCGCGGTCATCCGTCAGGCAGCGCAAAGATACGCGGACATACTGGAAGAAACCGTGCGCCGCAATCCCTTGCAGTGGTATCATTTCAAGTCGCTTCCGGGTCCGGAGGAGATTTGACTTTTATGAAGCCAGCAATCTTTGCTTTGAATTTAAATAATTATTGTGTAATAACCCCCTTTGCATTTTCACTCGCTATGGGAAAGTATGATATGACACGTGATGAAATACAATCTGAAGTATTAAGAGTTTTTAAAGAACAGTTTGAGATAACCAATCCGGATCTTGACGAGAACTTGCGGGAGGCTTACGAGTTTGACAGCATTGATGCCATTGAGCTGTTAAGAGAAATCGAAGTCTTGCTCGGGACGCAATTAACCCGGGATGAAAAAAAAATGGCCATGGATATCCGAACCATCAATCAGATTTTAGATTATATTGAATCTCTGGCGGCAGTTCGGTCCAACAAATCGTGAACTGTTAATATTAAACGATTTACGGTTCAGCATTAACTGCTTTTACCCATTACCCGGAAAAGAGAGTCAACATGGCGCGAAGGGTAGTTGTCACAGCGTGTTCGGCAATAACACCGATTGGACACACGAAAGAAGACATTGTCAGGCACCTGGTGGAAGGCATTTCCGGGGTGATCAAGCTGCGAACCGATGATCTGCTTTCCGATTTCATCCAAACCGGCGTCTTTGGAACCGTGGATTATCCGATTGCGTATGATTTCAAGCGCCAAGACCGAAAGACCATGGGGCCGGTTGCCTACTATGCCTGCCAGGTAGCGAAAGAGGTTTTGGAAGCGTCCGGGCTGAATCAGGAATTTATCACATCCGGCAGGCTGGGAGTGGCATTCGGCTCCACTCACGGAAGCCCAACCGTGCAGCGGCAAATATACAAAACATTCTTCGGCAATTCGAAATCAGATTATGCTTCCATCGGGGCCGTAGATTATCTGAAATCGATGGTCCACACCACGGCGGTGAATATCACCAAGATGTTCGGCATTACCGGAAGGGTGCTGTCTTCGTCAACCGCCTGTACCACCAGCAGTCAGTCCATTGGTTTCGGATATGAAATGATCAAGCACGGCATCCAGGATGCCATGATTTGCGGTGGCGCCGATGAATATGATACGACGACCGTTGCGGTATTTGATAATCTGCTGGCATGCTCAACGGACTTTAATGAAACACCCCATCTGACGCCGCGTCCCTTTGACGCGCAAAGGGACGGCCTGGTCGTGGGAGAAGGTGCTGGCGCCGTATTGCTGGAAGACTATGAATCCGCCCGAAAGAGGGGGGCGACCATCCTGGCTGAGCTCATCGGTTTTTCCTGTAATAACAATGGGGGCGACCTGATTTTTCCGAGCATAGAGGGAATCGCCGAAACCCTTCGTCTTGCGCTTAAAGATGCCGGAATCAGTCCCGACTCGGTGGATTTTGTCAGCGCCCACGCCACAGCCACAAAAATGGGCGATGTGATTGAAGCACGGGCGATTGAACGCGTTTACGGGAAATCACCCGTGGTTACCGGATTAAAGAGTTATATGGGTCATACCATGGGATCATGCGGAGCCATAGAGATGATTCTGACGCTTTACATGATGGAAGCGGGGTTTATTGCACCAACATTGAATCTTGATACGATCGATGAAAGATGCGCCATGATTACCCATGTGACAAAACTTATTGAAACGGATATCCGCATTGCTTCCGTTCAGAATTTTGCCTTTGGTGGCGTGAATACCTGCCTGATGTTTAAAAGACCGGAGTAGTTAACCGGCAACATACAGACCCCTTCGCTTGCGCTGGATCTTTCCGGTTTTATAAAGCCGATGCAGAATATTCCGGATTTTTTTTTCATCGAAATGCGTGATTTCAGATATTCCGGCATAGTCCAGGCCCTGGGCAGAACTCTTGATAGCTTTTAGGATGACCTCTGAAGCGCTCAATGCTTGGCCGGAATCGGACATTCGGGAGTTGCCGCCGCCGACTTTTGAACTTCCGGAACGTTTGGGCTTTCCGCAAATTGCATTCTTTTTGATGGTCTTTTCCAGCTGATCCAGGCGGTTCACGATTCTTTGAATATCCTGGCGGGTTGGAATTTCAAAGCGAATCATGAAAAACTTTATCATCGCATCAAAACTTACCGATTTCCCACTTCTTTTAGTCATATTTTTTCCTGGTTAATAAAAATCAATATTTTCCTATCCCCCTCTTTCCCCAACAGGGGTATTCTGCTCTGCTCTAAGGTAATGACATTGACGGATAGGTCATGATTGGATGACATGAAAGAGATATTATTGTTTTTTTGGTGATTTTATATTATTTATTGTAAATGGATTTTAGAATATTTCAATAAAAATTCCAGTGATGCAGTTAATTTCTCTCTGCAGGAAGACAATAATGGAAGATAACAAAACGCCTATTATCATTGGCAGTGATCATGCGGCCTATAATCTGAAGGATTACCTGAAAGAGCTTATTAAACAAAAAGGCATTGAATTTCGAGATGTTGGTGCACATAGCACCGAAGCGGTCGATTACCCTGAAATTGGATTTCAGGTGGCTGGCGCTGTTTCAGCCGGAGAATATTCTCGTGGCATTTTGCTTTGTGGAACCGGACTGGGAATGTCCATTGTGGCCAATAAATTTCCGCATGTCCGGGCTGCCCTGTGTAACGACCTGTTCTCCGCCATAATGAGCAGGCGCCACAACAACGCCAACATCCTGGTCATGGGAGGGCGTGTCGTCGGGGATGTTCTGGCAAGGGAAATCGTTACCGCATGGCTGGATACGCCTTTTGAAGGCGGAAGGCATCAAAGACGGCTCGATAAATATGAGAACATGGGATGTCAGGTTCATGTAAACACAAAAACAGTTGCTAATAACCTATAAACCGTTCAGAGGTACCACTTGATCTTATCCACCATCGAACGCATTGACCCGGATATTGCCAGGGTGATTGCCAAGGAGTATGAAAGACAGGAGAATACGCTGGAGTTGATTGCTTCGGAAAACATTGCCAGTCAGGCTGTTATGGATGCCCAGGGAAGTGTATTGACCAATAAATATGCCGAAGGATATCCGAACAAGCGGTATTACGGAGGATGCGAATGGGTTGATGTGGCGGAAAGTCTTGCCATCGAAAGGGCCAACCAGCTGTTTCATTCCACCTATGCCAATGTTCAGCCACACTCGGGATCTCAGGCCAACATGGCCGTATATTTTGCATTCCTCAATCCCGGAGATACCCTTCTGGGCATGAACCTTTCCCATGGGGGACATCTGACGCATGGAAGCCCTGTCAGTTTTTCAGGCAGGCTTTACAAGACCGCCCACTACGGGGTGGACCCCCAGACCGGATGCATTGATTATGATGCGGTTGAAGATATTGCCAAAAAAATCAAACCCAATATGATTATCGCAGGCGCCAGCGCCTATGCCCGAATCCTTGATTTTGAGGCTTTTGCCCGCATTGCCAGATCTGTCGGCGCCTATTTAATGGTGGATATGGCTCATATCGCTGGCCTTGTCGCAGCAGGCCTGCATCCTTCTCCTGTTCCCCATGCCGATGTCGTTACCTCAACGACCCACAAAACCCTCAGGGGCCCCCGCGGCGGTTTGATTGTATCGGCAACACCCTGCAGCGACAAGCTGAACCGACAGGTTTTTCCCGGCATTCAGGGCGGCCCGCTCATGCATGTCATTGCCGCAAAAGCCGTTGCCTTCAAGCTGGCGCTGACGGATGAATTCAAGTCCTATCAGCAGAACATACTGACCAATGCCAAAACCCTTTCTGCATGCCTGATGGAGCATGGCGTCAAACTGGTTTCGAATGGCACCGACAACCACATGATGCTGGTGGATTTAACCAGTCTGGACATCACCGGCAAAGACGCCGAAATCGCTCTGGGACGATCCGGAA
>JAPLJE010000065.1 GCA_026388755.1 Deltaproteobacteria bacterium
CTTTTGAAAATAATATTTGGAGAATGTCAGAGTGGTTTATTATTTGCCCAGGTTTGAATATTTTTTGATGTTTTTTAATTTGGATATTTGCTTCGGTGGCTAACTGAATAAAGTCATTAATGGCATTCTTAGGGCCAAGTAATTCTATAGGAGGATGTATGGTCATAGAAATAAAATCTCCATGTTTTTGGGATAGATTTATAATTATTTTTGGACTGTGAAGGTGGCAAATAGAGTGTTTTGGTTTGGTGATGTTGAGATTTCATGTAATTCAATGTCTGTAGTGCCCACGGGGCCGGATGAGCAGCGCGGCTTTTTGCGTTGGCTGAATTAGCTTTGTTGGGCATTTAAGGTTCCTCTGTCTGTCAAGAATGGTGACATGACATCTTTGTTTTCAGGTGCATTTTAACTCGAAGTATCTGCAACCCTCTTGGGTATGTACCCATTTATGGCACTTCTTGCATACTGTGATAGTGTTGTCTACATCTGCCGATTCAATAGGGTTTTGCATTGTGCCTGTATAGTGATGACAATGCAGTTCTACCTCATCAATCGTTTTACCGCATTTTTGGCATTCATAATCATCAAGAAAAAGTCTCATTTGCCTAAGTTCTGGCTGAACTTCACGGCTTGTGGCTGGCCTGTAGCCTCTTGACCACCTTATTCTTTTGAAGATGGGGCAGGCATTTTTGCAGCTATCTGAGCAATAAAATCTTGATTCGTGGATTGCGCCTTCTTTGCTTTGTAAATATCTTGCTCTTGCTGAGGCTTGGGGCACAGTTGGTTTAAGCCATCGTCCGCAATACGTACATTTAACTTCTAATATCTTTTCATTATCCGGTGCTCGTCTTATTTGTTCAGCATAAAATAAATTATCTTTGTATGTTTCATAGCTACTGAATCCTTCTAACCATCTGGGATTGTTTTCCCCTAACATTCTTTTACTTACTTTCGCTTTAGTTTTTGATGATCTGTTGATGTTGCCTTTTGCATGGTGTATTTTTCTTATTTCATTTAACTTTGGATAATTTGCTACATTGATATTATACTCCCGCATTCTATTTAATACTGTACCTCTTGAAACTCCAATTTGTTTTGCTAAATCAGGCGGTGAAATCTTCTTATATAGAATGTTATTAATAATACTTTTCTTATCTAACCCTTTTTGATCATTTCTTTCTTTTTCTAATCTTTTCCTTTCTTCAATTGCTTTTAACGTATTAGGATGTGCTTTTTTGCCTTTACTCGCTCTATTTGAACAATCAGATGAACAATATTTTCTGATGCTACTTTTATGAGCCTCAAATACTTTCCCGCATATGCATTTTACCTGTTCTCTATTCTTTGAACATTCTCTTGAGCAAAATCTTCTCTTTTCTTGAGAAGGATATACGTAAAAAGACTTATTGCATCTTTCACAATTCTTATAAATACCGGCCCTTTTCCTAATCGTTTTTATTTCCATATCTTTTAATTTGTGCTCGGATCAAATTCCTTCTTGTTATCTACACCGTTTATTTGCAGCCTCAAATACAGACAGCATGTTTCATTAATAACGTTTTTTTGATGCCCAACGCGCGCGTTCGAGGAACTCAACAGCACGCGAACAAGCCGGTAAACGTGGAAAATTGGGTATTGAATTTTCCATGTTTGTATATCAATATCCAATAGCATGGAAAACAAAGAAAACAAAAATTCAAAACAGATCCGTAATTAAGAATGATGGACCAAACCCGCCTATGACTGGACCAGCCGATTGAAGATTAACTTGAGTTTAAGGCCAAAAGACATACGCGACCACACGTGGTGATGACACAGCAGGAAGTTCAGTATGTAATGGACAACCTGGAAAGCAAGCATCTTTTGATGGTCAGGATTCTTTTTGACCGCCTGCTCAAAGCTTATTCCTGAAAAAAAGTTACCACGTTACATCTTGTCATGCAACTATCTTTTCTCCAAGCAATGTTTTATGAGTGGATCGATCAAAAAAGCTTTAAAAAACGGAAAATTACGTACCATCATTCTTGAAAAACGCTTGACTCCCTTCCGGACATGTTATATCGAATATGCACTTTTGTTTTGTACTTCACCAAACGGCAGTTGCCGTTTTTTTTGTCGCAGAGGGTTGCATGAACAGGGACGGAAGATGCGGATAAAAGATGTGCCCCAGGATAATGGGCTGAACAAAGGCATGAGCGAGATTACCTACGCGGTCGATGACAACGGTCAGTATGCCGGGGTTCGGAGCCTGGGCTGGGAGCCCAAAAACATCGTCAACGCCCAGGCCTGGGAAGTTATTACCGATGATCTCATGGCCACCGTCCGGATGGTTCGCGCGGGTAAACAGAGCCCCATCGCCTATCATATGGCCAAGCGTCTGATGACCGTCGGGCTTCTGGCCAGTTACGTCCGGCTGCCGCGCTGGCGGGTGAAACGCCATCTGAAGCCGTCTGTTTTCAGCCGCCTCAAACCGGAAATTTTGCAAAGATACGCGGATATTTTCGGCCTGACGCCTGCGCAAATCCGCGACATTCCGGAAGCGGATATGCCTTTATTGGATGAGGATTCACCCTGATATGGAGATTGCGTTTGCCCACCACCAGTCGGCCCACTGCGAGACCGGCGTTCTCTCGAACCTGCTTAGCCATCACGGATTGAACATCAGCGAGTCAATGGTTTTCGGAATCGGCGCCGGTCTTTTTTTCGGATATTTCCCCTTTATCCGCCTCAATAATTTACCGCTGACAGCCTTTCGCATTCGTACCGGCGGCATCATGAATCGCGTGGTCAAACGATTGGGGGTAACCCTGACCTGGGAAAAATTCAGAAAACCCGAAAACGGCATGGCTGCCCTGGACCGGAAACTGGCAGAGTCCGTGCCGGTCGGATGCCGGACAGGCGCCTATTGGCTGAGCTATTTTCCCAGGCGGTACCGGTTTCACTTCAATATGCACAATCTTGTCGTTTTCGGGAAGGAAAATGACGACTATATCATCAGTGATCCGGTTTTCCCCGAACCCGTTCACTGCCCGTCCGGCGATTTGATGAAAGCCAGGTTTGCCAAAGGCCCGATGTCTCCCAAGGGCCGGATGTACTATATCACCCACGTTCCCTTTGAACCGGACTTTAGAAGGGCCATTCTTCAGGGCATCAAAGAGGTTTGCCAAACCATGCTGAAAGCGCCAGTTGAAATCTGGCCAAAAAAGATGGAAGCAAAGGATGCAGCGCTCTGCCTCGGCCAAGTCATTCGGATGCAAGAGGAAATCGGAACCGGGGGCGCCGGATTTCGGTATATTTACGCCGCATTTTTGCAGGAAGCCGCGGATTTCCTGGAAGACGACCATCTTCGGGTGCTCTCCGACCGCATGACCGACATCGGGGACCGGTGGCGGGAATTTGCGCTTATCGGCTCAAGGATTTGCAAAAACCGGACCGGGGAATCAGAGACATACCCCGCCATGTCGGCGATTCTGAGGGATTGCGCCGACAAGGAGGCCCGCCTGTATCAGGATCTCCTGGAACGGATCGCCTAAACTTCTAAA
>JAPLJE010000086.1 GCA_026388755.1 Deltaproteobacteria bacterium
AGCGTTTTCTCTGCTTTATGCTTTTCATACAGGGGCGTGCCTGAATTGGGGGTATAGAGCATGAACTGATGAAAATCGGTCCCATGACTGACTGCATGGTCAATAATCTGACGCATGTCATCAGGCCGGTGGTGTTCCAGGCCGATGATGGAAGATCCGAGCACACGAATGCCGTGAGATTGTAAAGAGCGGACCAGGGATCGTGTATCAATGTTTTTGAGCTTCTGATACTGGCTTTGTCTGTCTTCAAGTCCCATCCAGACCCACGATATGCCTAATCCGATGAGCTGCTCCGTAGTGTATGACTGTAAAACACGGGCAGAGCTGAAGACGTATAGCGCCCAACTCTTGTTGTTCAGTTCCATTAATTCGAGAAGCTTCAACGCCCGGCGGCGATGCAGTAGAAAATTTTCGTCCATGACAAAGAACGACTTGACTCTGAGCCGTTTTTCCAGTTCACACATGACGTTGAACAACTCGTCTCCGGTTTCATAAAAATTGATATATTTTCCTTTGCCGCCAAAAAGTGCCGAGGTCGAGCAGAAATTACAGCCGACCGGACATCCCACTGAGGGCAGGAGCATAGCTGCCGTTTCGCCGGGCTTCTCCTTGAGAGTCATTCCCATGATGCGGGTTCCGTATCCCGAATACGACAGTGGATGCCGGACAGGGGCGTGAACATCCTGACCCAGAAAGGCTCTGAACCACGCGACCCCATCTCCCTTGACGATATGATCCGCATCGACGCGTTCGTCAATATCCTCCAGGTTTGCGATGTGGCCGCCGATAACAAGGGTTGCCCGGGGTTGGTGCCTTCGCACCAGTTCGCATATCCGGATGACCTTGGCGACATTTGGAATAATCGCGCTGATCCCGATGATGTCGTATGCATTTTGCGTAATTTCCGCGATAAAGCGGTCCTGGGTCGGAAAATCGAGCAGGGTGCACGGCGCATCAATATTGTTCTGTATGAGCATTAACCCAAAGCTGCGATGAAACATGCGAAGGGAAAATGCGCCCTGAAAGCGGGTGACTTGATTCTGGTAAAGCTCCATCGGGTTGATTTTTCGGCTGCCAAATGAGTCGTCTTGTGAATAGGGACCAAAAACGCTGGACAAAAGAACCCTGGCCCTTTTTCCCAGTGGATGTGTCGTTGCCATGATGAGTCTCCTTGTTTGTATTTACTCTGATTGAAGGAGACAGTATATTAGCTCAGAATGCCTGCGATGGATAGCCGTTGCACGGCTTATTACAATGATATTACAAAGCCAACAAAATTCAACCAATGGTGTGTATTGCGGCAAACCGGGGCTCATGAAGCGGGATGAGAATATCGATAACTTATTGGAAATATATGGGTATTAGCTATTACGCTAAAGCGTTGATGAATCCGAAAAATGATTTGAGATATGAGGATTTGAACGATAAGCGAAATGTAACATTCTTTCGGTATTGTTAATATTTCGAACAGCCCGATACTCAAGAATAGGATAACTATTCAGAAGTCGAACTTTTGCTTTATCCGGCATTGTTCTGACCATTTCGTCAAGGTCCATTGTTGCGACGGTCTTAAAATGCTTGGCATCCCTTTATGCTATAGGGAGTCTTGGGCCTTCGACCCCTCTTTGAAAGCCAGTCGAATCCGTAGACACACGCCCGTTTTTTTGTGATCGCAGTTGATTCCCGTGCGAAGCGGCTTTACGCGGAATCGTGTGTTTTCTAATCCGAAACCCAAGTCGGAAAAATTGGCTCCATTTCTCGCTGGTCCAGACAACATACTCCATTTACAGTATAAACGGATTTTAACCACAATGCTTTATCCGAAAGTTACTTCCATTATTGTAAAGTCATCCTCAAAGCTATTCTGGTTTCTGATATTCTCGGCATGCCGATAAAGGCGATCCAACCTTGATTGGCTGCCCGATTCGATTTTGTTCATAAAATCTGCAAACTCTTTAAATTGCCACATCGATCCATCAGATTTTTCAACCTCATAGACTCCATCGGAAAAAATATATAATGTGGTTTGTCCTCCAACCAGATGTTTATCTTTCTTATAGGTTACATCCGGCATCGCTCCAATCGCACAATTGGCTGTCCGTAAAAGGGTAGCAACGGAATCAACTGAATTGGGTTTTTCCAAAAGAAGTGCTGGTGGATGACCACCGCTGGCATAAGTTAGCTCACGGGTGCTTTTGTTGTAAACGCCATACCATATGGTGAAAAACATATCGTTGTTCTGTTCGCCCGGGAAGGAATCATTCAGTGATGCTAATACTTGTTCAGGATATTTGAAATCCGTTTCCGATAATGACTTGGTACGTAACGCATTGATGACGGAAGCCGAAAGCAAAGCCGCCCCCACGCCGTGTCCGCTGACATCAATCAGGTATATGACAAAGTGGTCTTCATCCAGCCAATAGTAACCGAAAGCGTCGCCGCCCAATGAGGTCGAAGGAATGAATTTCCAATCAACACAGATTTCTCCCTGGGATATGGGGTGAGGAAGTATACT
>JAPLJE010000360.1 GCA_026388755.1 Deltaproteobacteria bacterium
AACATGGCCTTACGGAATAGACCCATCGCTACTCGACCCGAATGCCCTGGGCCCCGGTGTTGCCCCGGATGCTCTCATCATACATGTCAAACGCCTGGGCCGGCGGTATCGTCGCCTTTCCCGCGAAGGCCACCCGCCAGACCTGGTACAGTTTCATTTCACCCGTGGGGAGCACACTGGCGATCCGGACCGTTCTTTCAGGATATCGCTGCGTCTGCTTGACGGACGCCCAGTAGTCATTGTCGTCGGCCTGTACCCCGGCGTCGGCAAGATACGTCCTGTCGTCATCGATTGCCTGGCCCAGCGATGGAATCCCATCCTCCACCACCAGAAACCGGCTTTGAACGGACCTGGCATTCCGAATTGGTTCGCGGCTAAGGCTGACCTCGATGATCACGACATCTCCTTTTTGAAGCGGCCGGGCCGGATCCACCGGCTCATTGCCGGTTGCGGTAACGCGCAGGAATCTCCTTTGAATCGTCACTCCGTTGGATTTGGGCGCAACCGCCCGGTATGGAACGTCTGCGGCAATTGCCGCGGATGCGAACTCGGTCGATTCCAGCCCGTCCAAGCGGATCAGTGAAAGCAGATCGGGCGCCCCCGGAGCTTCGAATCTGCCGATAAACCCGGAGGGGATGCGGGTGAGTTCGCCCATCTGCGTGCCGTCTTTCTTCCGGACGAGGATCTTTCTGGCCTTTGTTTCCTTCTCCCTGGCAAAAGCGGCGGCCTCCCTGCTCAGAATCCCGCGCGAATTGAAGATCACCTGCGCCGAGTCGAAGGTCGAAATCCAGTACCCGTTTTTCATATGCGAGAGAAGCAACCGCTTCATTCTGGTTTCCAGCTCCGGCTGAAGGGCGCCGAGATCGTCCAGAACGCCCATGGCAGATGAGGCAATATAGGGAAAACCGAATCCGAATCCAAGGGCGTTAAAGAGCTGCGCATCTCCGGCCGTTTTCCCCTCAGCCGCCTTATCGAGCTGATCAATGGCCTTCTTTAATTTATCAATCAGCGCCACTTTGACGTTCATGTCCTTAAAGTGTTCATTGAAGCGGTTCCAGCTTTGATTTTTATACGCAGCGATTATTTTCAGACCATAGACAAGATGCATCAGGGAAGAGCTTTCCTCCCGACGCAGTGCTTCCACATACGCGATCTGCTGTTTCCAGGGCTGGCTGTACAGGCCGATCTCGGCCATTCTGGATAGATTGTATCCGTTGCGTGCTGCGCCATTTTCAATCTGGTTCTGATCGTCATCTTTGACCTGCTCCGACAGCCAGCCGATTCCCCGTTCAAATGCCCCTTCCGCGCCTTCAATCTTAAGTTCTTTTGCGAATTTCAGGGCGTAGAGCGTCGTTGCCGTTATCGCCGGAGACGCGTCGGAATCCGACGGCCAGAGGCTGAATCCGCCGTTTCCCTTCTGATTCTGCCTGATTTTCCGGATGCCGAGACCCGCATTTTTTTCCGCCTTTTCCAGAGGTTCCGCCAACGGTCCCAGTTGATCCCGGGCAATGCCCGCACGCCTGACAAGCTCCATCAGGACAAGGTTGGGTATTGTGGAATGGACCAGTTGTTCGGTGCATCCGTATGGGTAGGATACCAGAATGGATGCAGCGTTCAGGGCCGCGCCCAGAAGCCCCGAATTGACCTGGACCTTTACATCCGTGATTCGGGCAATATCGGGCAGTTGGGTGACAAGCGTATCCCCCTTTTGCTCGCCTGAAAAGATCTGCTTCATGGCCGAGGGTTTCAGCGGAATGTCATATGCTTCGGGCCCGCCCACGTGAATTTTCTCCTGGGTCTCAAGCGACACGTTAAGCGTTGCCGCGCCACTTTCCCCTTTGGCTTCAATCACCAGGGGCAAAAGTTTTTCCCCCTGCTTTTCAAGCGTGAATGCCGCCTCCAGCACTCCGGACGTCACCAGGGCCTCTCCGGCAAGTTCCATTCTGGACGTGACCGAGAGGCTTTGGGCAAGATGATTGACGCTGGCAACCTTAATCTCGGCCGCTTCATCCCGGCGCAAAAACTGCGGGGCCAGGACATCGACGGAGATATCGGTAAGGGTCCGAAATCTACCCTTGGTTTCGCCGACGCGGCCGTCTTTGTCCGCGGCAACCGCTGTAATCAGCCATTCGGTGACATTGGCGGGAAGATCCACCGTGACCGAGGCCCGGCCTTGGGGATCGGTGATCACATGCGGAAACCATCCGGCCGTATCCCGCATGGATTTCTTGGTGATTTTACTCTGGCTTTTCAGCGCTCCCAGTTTAAAGTTCGGCTTCTTCAGCAGATCCGCGTATCCATACCCTTGCAGCTCGTCTGAATAAAAGGTGGCCAAATTCAGCCTGGGCAGCGGATAGAAAAAGTCAAAGACCCCGGGCCGAAACTCCGGTTGGACCGCGTAGACGGCCCGATCGACGATGGTTACCGCAAGCTCGGTATCGGGTGCCGGCTCTCCGTCGGCATTCTTGACCAGAAAATCGATCCTGAAGGGTTTCAGGGGTTCCGTCTCTTCCCGTTCGGGCATAATCGAAATATTCAGGCGCTTTGTCCACGGGATGATCCGGAATCCCAGGGTCTGTTCGGCGTATTTTCCGCCGCTTAAAGGCACCCCGACCGTGTGATAGAATCCGGTATTATACTCGGGTCTGGCTTCCACCTCGAACCAGCGGCTTCTTCCCTTGAACGGGGTCGACCGGGTGTCGTGAATCCGGCTTCCCGATATCGTTTCCCAGATGATCCCGCTTTCGGACTTGCCCCAGTTGATTGGCAGGAGCGCCAGAACCTGCGCCTTTTCGCCGGGGCTCAGGATGGTTTTTTCGGTGTAGAGCTCAAGTTCCCGGTTGTCAAGGACGGCCTCTCCCTGCATGTCGCCCGCGATCAACAATGCGGGCAGCGAGGAGCAGGGGCGGGTCATGGGTTTTCCGTCAAGTGTTTCCAGAACAGCAACGGCGCGCAGCCGTCCGCGCCGGGTAAGTTCGGGAAGCGGCAGCCTGCACTGCCCCTTGTCATCGGTGGTAAAGGGCAGTTTGACGAATTCTCCCGGTTTTGCGCCGACCTGCTCCAGCCCGATATTCAAAACGCCGCCTGCCCCGGGTGCGGGCTTGCCGTCCGGATAGGTGGAACGCAGAAAGACCGAAAGCCCTTTTTCGCCGATCCTGGCCACGGTTTTTGAAAACTGAACCGACGGCTGGGCCTCGGAGAGGGTGATGTAGATATTTTCGGTCAGAAGGGCTTGGGAACCGGATGCATCGATGGCCCGTACCATGACGGTGTAAATCCATTCCTGTTCGGCCGGGGCATCGATTTTCGGCAGATCGAATTCATAGAAGGCCTCGCCGGATCCATCCATCACGGCGGCCGACTCCCAGGTATTGGTCGGACTGAGTTTCCCGTCGGCAAGCCGCGCCTCCACGGAGCTGTAAATCCGTTTGGGTTCGGTAAGGGCCGAGGCGGATTTGATCTCGCCCTGATAGTCCGTGCCGGCATTCAGGCCGCCGCCCGACTCAACGACCCACTGGGGCGTCTCAAACTTCTTCCGATAGAGAAACACCTCGTATTTCAGGTTGTACGGTACCCCGCCGCTGTATCGTTTGGCCCGGAACTTGACGAAAAAACGCCCGCCGGAAGTGACTGTCGGACTGCGGTCGATGAGCTCCAGATAGAACGTGGGTTTGACATAATCGCGAACGCGGAACTCGCCGCCGTAGGGCTTGGCGTCGATCTCGGCGATCAGTTTGTAAAGACCCGGCGCCTGCCCCGCATCCAGGGAAAAACTGCCGCTGAACGACCCGAACCCTGTCAGGGGAACGTCGGCCTGCAGGTCCGTTGCGGGGCCATTAAAAGGAATCAGGCTCACCTTCGCCTGAGTGTCGCCGAACCGGGGAATCTTAAGCCCGTCCTTTTCAAAGGCCCGGATCATGCCTTTATAAAAGAAGGTCTCGCCGGGCTTGAAAATCGGGCGGTCCGTGATGATGAACACGGAATCGTCGTTGGATACGGTGGGCAGAAAATCGGTGTCCACGAGCGCCTGGCGGCCGTCGGGGGTTTGTACCTTGACGACCAGCTTGCCGTCAAGGGCGCCTTCCGGGCTTAAGAAAGCAATCTCTCCGGCCGGGTCCGTCTTTTTGTTCAGACTCACCCACTTTCCCCGGCCATCCCGATAGCTGACACCGGCACCGGCAATGGGGTTCAGTTGCCTGTCGATCACCCTTACCACAAGCTGCTCAGTCGACTGCTTTACCTGAACCGAGAGGCTGCTGACCTGCATCAGGCACTGGGCTTCGGTTTTTCCCTGTACGGCCTGGATCAGGTAAACGCCGTCGGGCAGCGGGTCCAGCTCGATTTTCCGTATCTTATACCGGTTCTCGCTCCATGCCTTTTCCCCGAACCACCAGCCCAGGTCATTGACCGCCGTGCCCAGGTACTTCAGGTCGATGAACATGTCGCGCACGACTGCAAATCCGGCCGGCGGACCCTGAATGATATCTTCGGGAGGAAGAGCGATCTGACCCGGTGTCGTGTCCTGTATGGATTTACTCAGGGACGTGTCCTTGAAGTTCTCCCGGAATTTGGGGTCCAGCATATTCCGGGTGGTCTTCAGGGGCGATTCCATTTTGTTAAGCCCGGTGATGAAGAAGTGTCCGGGGTTTAACTCGGCCATGGGCTGCTCGTAGCTTCTGCTGATCTGAAACTGTCCGTCCAGAAAGCGTTCCAGATTTTCCGGGCGAAGGATGCGAACCAGCATCGGTTTGTCTGTCGATGTATAGTCGAGCCTCACCTGCGGTTTCTCGGTATGGGAGAAACTTCTTTCCACCGTCAGATAAAATGGACTCCCGGCAAAGGCCGGAGCCGCCGCGATCATCAGAAGTGAAAAATCCACTGCCAACATCAAAGAGAGAATTTGAATGCGCTTCATTTTGCTGTCCCTTGTCTGACGTTAACCCCTTTAAGCTCGACCGTTTTGGCCGCCGGCGCCGCGTTGCCGGAGTAGGCGAAGATGGGAAGACCACCAAAAACCATTTCGCTGTCCGTGCGCATCACGGCCTTGGCTTTTTCATATTGCTGCTTCCACGGGCTTGTGGCATCAGTCTGATCGCTTTTCTTGGCGCCGCCGGCCAAAAAAAGCTCCCGCATTCCCGCCCCCGGATTCAAAAAGAAAAGAAGCTGTTTGGAGCTGAATTCTTCCGCAAGAGAACCTTTCTCCCAATCGAGCACGCTCAGCGACTGGCGTACGCAGGCCTCTTTCATGCGGGTGAGAAGCAGCTCGGATGTGGCGGCCAGAAAGACCGTGCCGCCGCCGCACGCGGCCGTAAGATTCGAATTGGTAAAAAAGTTTTTAAATCGATGCGCCTGATCCGGAGCGCCCTGACTGGCAATGACGACCCCCATGCTGGTAACCTCGTCTCCTTCCGACGCAAGGTCCCAGATAAAGGCAATGCCGGCCTCCTCGGGACCGTTTGCCGGCGGATCACCGGGTCCCTCCAGGGCGAGCTTTCGCCACGCTTCGGGCGACATATCCGGCGGCAGATAAAAACTGGTCACAACCGCCGCGAAGGCATCGTGCGGGATACCAGCGAGGACTCCTTTGAAAATCTTCGGACGCAGATGCCCGCCGAACTTGCCGGCGGGAAAGCGCAGCACATCCGGGGTTTCCTTGGACAGCCCAAACCCGAGATCCATTTCGAAGGCGGGCTGACCGGTCATCACCGGAAGCAGGTTGTCAAGAAACGCTTCCGCCCGCACGCTGAGTACGATCGGGGTATTCGGCGTATCCGTCGCCGTGGGGGGCTGAATGCTTTCCATGACATTGATCAGTGCTTCAAGG
>JAPLJE010000195.1 GCA_026388755.1 Deltaproteobacteria bacterium
ATCGGTTATTTGCTTGGCGGAATTTGTCGCGCATGAAAACAACTGTTCCTGAGCATAGACAACATTGGGCAAGGTCAAGGCATATTCGACCGCGGAAGGAACATTTACCACACTTGAGATACTGGCCCCGCAATGACACACAAAGACGCCGATTCTTGGCTCTTCATTGGAAACATCCCTTTCCGGCGGATAGATTCTTTCCTTTGCCAGATTACCTCGCCTGTAATCAAGAAGCTCGCCGCACTGGGCCCCGGCCCCGCTGGCGGTAAATACCGACTCCGGGATATCCGTAGGCCCCTGGAAGGCGCCACTGACAAAAATCCCGGGAACGTTGGTCTCTATCGGATTGGAAGAAATCGCCTTACTGAATCCATGTGAATTGAGCGCGATGCCGAACTTATCCGCCAGCCCCTTATAATTGAGAGGTGGATTCAATCCAACGGATAATACCACCATATCGAATTCTTCCGCTTTGACGCCATCGTCGGCAGTCGCGTATCTGACAACCACATTCTTGCTTTCCGGGATTTCTCGATCTATGGATGCATAGCTTCTGATAAACCGCACACCGGGAAGTTTTTCCGCTCTTTGGTAGTATCGCTCAAAATCCTTGCCGAAGGAACGGATATCATTATGAAATATCGTACATTCCGCCGATGCGTCATGATCTTTTGTCAAAATCACCTGTTTCTGGGTATAGGTGCAGCATACGCCGGAACAATAGCTGTTATCGCCCGGGGTAACCCGCCTGGAACCAACGCATTGAATCCAGGCTATTTTTTTGGGATGCTCCTTGTTGGAAGTGCGCAGCACCACACCTCCGTATGGCCCGGTGGAAGACAGCAACCGTTCATAATCCATACTGGTTACCACATTCTGCATCTTTCCATAGCCATATTCATCTTTCACCCTGGGATCATACGGCTCGATGCCGGAAGACAGAATGATGGCCCCGACATTGACTTCCATCTTCTTTTTCGTTTGTTTTAAATCAATGGCACCTGTCTTACAGACGCTTTCACAAATCAGGCATTTCTTCTCTTTAAGGTAAAGACAGCTTTCATCAATATACGCGACAAGGGGAATCGCCTGGGAAAAATAGACATGAACCGCTTTATTCTTCGATATTTCCTGATTGAATTGATCCGGATATTCCACCGGACAGTATTTTACGCAGGTCGTACAACCCGTGCACTTTTCCTCAATAATGTATCGGGGCTTCTTGGTCAGGGTTACCTTGAAATCTCCCGCCTCGCCTTCCACACTGTCAACTTCGGTAAATGTCAGAATCTCTATGTTTGGATGCCGGCCGACCTCGACCAGTTTGGGTGAAAGTATTCACATGGAGCAGTCATTGGTCGGAAATGTCTTGTCAAGCTGGGCTATATGGCCGCCGATGCTCGGCGATTTTTCAACCAGGTAAACTTTGAAACCGGCAGTAGCAAGATCCAGAGAGGCTTGAATTCCGCTGATCCCTCCACCAACAACCATTACATCGCCAAAATTACTGTCTCCCAGACTTGCGGAAAATTGTTGAATGACTTCTGTTGGCAATACTTCGTTTTCCATTTTCTATCACCTCATCCGTATGTGTAATCCGTTTCAGGTATTAAAATCAGCACTTGAAACGTAACACTTGATACTATTTTTAAATCACTTCCTGGATAATTTCCGTGATGTCTTTAATCTCCAGGACGTCACCATATTCCAGGTTTAACCTGCTTTCCTCGAAATTGGTGATGCAGTACGGGCAGGAAGTCGCGAGCACCTGGGCCCCGACCGCATTGGCTTGTTCGATTCTGAGATCGGAGAATCTTTCACCCTTTGGCGTATCCATCCAGATCCTGCCGCCTCCCCCGCCGCAGCAGAGACTGTCCTTGCGTGAATCCGCCATCTCGATCAGTTCCAGACCGGGTATTTTCTTTAAAACGTCACGGGGCTCTTCATATATGTCGTTATGTCGCCCCAGGTAACAGGGATCATGATACGTCACTATCTTTTCATACGCCTTGGCGATCTCTAGCCTTCCCGCATGAATCAGCTCGAGTAGATATTGGGAGATATAAACCACCTCGAAGTTCACCATGAATTCTGGATATTCGTTTTTAAAGGTGTGGTAGCAATGGGGAGAAGAAACAATAATTTTCTTCACACCATTGTCGATAAACGTTTTGATGTTTTCCCTTGCCAGGCTTCTGAATACGTCCTCGCTGCCCGTCTTTCGGATGCTTTCCCCGCAGCAGTTTTCCTTGGAACCCAATATCCCGAAATTCACCCCTGCTTTTTTAAGGATATTAACCGTGGCGGTAGCGACCTTTTTCATTCTGGGGTCATAGCTCAGGTAACAGCCGACAAAATATAATGCTTCCATCCCCTCGGCGAACGGTTTCACGGACAGATCCTTAGCCCAATCCGCCCGCTTATTTCGTTCAAACTGCAGGGGGTTGCCTTCGGAAATGAGGCTGGCTCTTGCGGTACGGGCGGAACGGACAG
>JAPLJE010000106.1 GCA_026388755.1 Deltaproteobacteria bacterium
ACTCAACGCCTGTTTGCGCCAGATCAGCTAAATGACTCCGGGTGATGCCGCCGGAGACTTCCACGAGGACCCGGTTCTGAATGACGGAAACTGCTTCCTGAATGTGGGGGATGTCCATATTATCGAGCATAATGACATCCACCCCGGATTCAAGGGCCTCATGGATGCCGGTAAGGTCCGAGACCTCAATCTCAATCTTGATCAGATGCGAAATCTGTTTTCTGGCTGCAGTGACCGCTTGCTGAATCCCGCCGCAGGCGGCGATGTGATTGTCCTTGATCAGAACGCCGTCAAAAAGTCCCATCCTGTGGTTATGGGCTCCGCCCATACGTACTGCATATTTTTCGAGAACCCGCCATCCCGGGGTCGTTTTTCGGGTATCTACCATCCGAACCCGGCTATTGTTCAGGGCTTTTACATAAGTGCGCACGTGGGTGGCAATGCCGGACAGGTGCTGTAAAAAATTAAGGGCGGGCCGCTCTGCGGTAAGAAGTGCCCTTAGGCTGCCTTCCAAAAGAAACACCGTTTCCCCATGGGCGATTTCTGCCCCGTCTTCATAAGCGGATTGACAGTGAATCTTTGGATCGAGCCGCTGGAAAACCGTTTTAGCGATATCCAGCCCGGCAAGGACCAGGTCTTCTTTGGCGACAATGATTCCATGTCCCTGACTGTCGCAAGAAACCAGGTAATCGGTGGTGATGTCGCCGGTGCCGATATCTTCGGCAAGAGCCATGTCGATTAATTGGGTAAATTGCAGTGTCATATAACTGCCTTGATTTTATCCAGATTATTTTGAAGATGCAGTTGTTTGTCAGACAATGCCGCGTGTTTGTCCTTAACCTTTTCGATGATATCCGCAGGTGCTTTTTCCGGCGGTTGCCGCAGCCTTGGGCCTTTCTCCTGGCAGGTCAACAACGAGTTTTTCCAGCCTCGCCAGATGGGTGATGATATCCCCATGCCGGTGAATTGTGTCCGTGATTTGAGAATGATCGGTTTGAATCAGGGCATTCAGCTTTAAGGACGGCGCAAGATTCATTTCTCCCCGAATATTTCTGATGCCGGTAATGATGCCGATAATGATGGCCATTTGTTGTTCGGCTTCGGGATTTGCAAACCGGCCAAATCCGGGATCGCTGTCCTGAGGATTCGGGATTCACAAACCGGCCAAAGTCGGGGTCGCAGTTCTGAGGCAGGGTTGCATTCATAATGGAGCCCTGAGTTCCGGGCAGCATATGCCAGATCTCTTCCGTGACAAAAGGGATAAACGGGTGAAGACAGATCAGGGTGTTTTTGAGAACCTGCCACAGCACAGCCCGCGTCTGCTCCAGGATCGGCTCTCCTTCTTTTCCGTATAAGGCCGGCTTGACGGCTTCAAGATACCAGTCACAGAGTTCGTGCCAGACAAACTGGTAGAGCAGGCCCGCAGCGTCATTGAAATGATAGGCTTCTATCGCTTCTGCAGAAGAGCGGGCCACGTTTTCGGACCGGGACAAAATCCATTGATTGGGAAGAGATAATGTCCCGGGCGTGAGGGTCGTTGAATCCAAGTTGACGTGCATCAAGGCAAAACGGGACGCATTCCAGAGCTTGTTGATGAAGTGACGATAACCCTCAACCCGCTTTTCTGACATCTTGATGTCCCTGCCCTGGGCAGCGAATGCCGCCAGGGTAAAACGAAAGGCGTCGGTGCCGTATTGATCCATGACGATGAGCGGATCAATCACGTTGCCTTTGGACTTGCTCATTTTCTTGCCGTCTTCATCCCGAACCAGGGCGTGGACATAAACGTCTTTAAAGGGAACATCGCCCATAAAATGGATACCCATCATCATCATTCGGGCAACCCAGAAAAAAAGAATGTCAAAGCCGGTTACCAGAACCGAAGTGGGATAAAAAGTTGTCAACAACGGGCTGTTTTCCGGCCAGCCCATCGTGGAAAACGGCCAAAGAGCAGAACTGAACCAGGTATCCAGCACGTCAGTTTCCTGAATCAGTTCCGAATGACTGCAAGAAGAACATTTTTCTGGCGGCGTCAGGGATACTGTCAACTTTCCGCAGGCCTCGCAGGTCCATGCCGGAATCTGATGTCCCCACCAGATCTGCCTGGAAATGCACCAATCCCGGATATTGTACAGCCAATCGTAATAATTTGCTGCCCAGGCCTCAGGGATGATGCGGGTTTGGCCATTTTGAACCGCAGCAATGGCTTTTTCTGCGAGCGGTTTAGCTTTAACAAACCACTGCCTGGATAAATTGGGTTCGACAAATAGGGTTCTATTCCAATCAGGAGTCCCTGCTCCTGAAGCTTCTGAACAACGGCTTCCCGGCATTTGAAACGATCCATTCCTTCAAATGTGCCGGCGCCGTCCGTCATGAGGCCATGATCGTCAATGACTTTGAGCCGGGGAAGGTTGTGCCGGTTTCCGATTTCAAAGTCGTTCGGATCATGAGCCGGTGTCACTTTTAATGCGCCGGTTCCAAAGGACATTCCCACATAGGCGTCCCGAATAATGGGGATACGGCGATCGGTGAGCGGCAGAAGAACTGTTTCTGAAGGCAAATTCTGATATCTGTCATCTTCAGGGTGAATGGCTACAGCCGTATCTCCGAATAGGGTTTCCGGCCGGGTGGTGGCAATCACTATGCCGCCGGAATAATCGGGGAAGGGGTAACGGATATGATAAAGGTTTCCAGAAATCTCTTCATGCTCGACTTCAAGGTCAGACAGCGCTGTGTGGCAGCGATGGCACCAGTTGATGATGTAGTCACCCTGATAAATCAGGCCTTGGTGATAAAGTTGAACAAAAACTTTTCTGACAGCTATGGATAGTCCTTCGTCCATCGTAAAACGTTCCCGCTTCCAGTCGCATGATGCGCCCAAGCGCTTGAGTTGATGGATGATGGCACTTCCGGATTCATCACGCCATGCCCACACCGCGTCAATAAATTTTTCTCGGCCCAGTTGCTGGCGGCTGCGGCCTTCACTGGCGAGTTTTTTTTCCACCACATTTTGAGTGGCAATCCCGGCATGGTCCGTGCCGGGCATCCAGAGAACATTGTAGCCTTTCAATCGATGATACCGGCATAGAATATCCTGAAGCGTCACATTCAGCGCATGTCCCATGTGAAGAACACCCGTGACATTGGGAGGAGGAATAACAATCGAATAACTGGGACGGGAGTCGCTTTCATTTGCAGAAAAAAGTTGGTGTTCTTCCCAGATAGCATACCAGCGTTTTTCGACATTCTGGGGTTCATATCCTTTATCGGGTTGATCCATAAGCATTACTTACTCCTAAGGAACAATAGGTATTCCGAACGTTTTCATAAACAACCATGAGGGAAGTGTTAATCATTCTGAAACATTTCTATAAAAAGGAAAAGGGGATTCATGTCTGATCCCCAATTCCATAACCATAACAGTAAAAAAATACCAAGTTCAAGACTTGATGTTATCAGCAGACTTCCCAGTTGCCAGGTAATCCAAAAAAAATGTTTTCAGATTTTTAATTTCTCTTGTAACTATCGTTGTGACGACTTCATCCAGAATATGTTCTATCCTTTCTGCAAAAAGATTTCGAATTACCCTTTCCATAGCAGCATCTATCCGATCCTTGGGCTGAAAAGCCATCATGTCTTTATATGCGGCAGCATCCTTTTCGGATGCTTTGTTGAGATCAGAATGAATTCCGGGCAAATCCTGATGCGGCACCTGGGAATCGTGAACGACTTCATCAATTAATTGCTGAAGGTCGTCCATCTGGTATTCAGTATCGGGGGCTTTGGATCCACCGGATGTTGATAACGTGCTTGCCTGCGCAGGTTCAACACTTAAACTCATCGATTCAGCAAATTCGCTTTCAGGAGTCAATTGAGCAACATCCTGCAATAAAATCAGATCATCGTCCGTATCGGAATCCTTGTATGATTCATGCTCTTTAATTTCCTCCGACTCAATCATGTGAAGGGCGCCAAGAGGGACGGTATCTTCAACTGGCATTTTGGGTTCAAGCAGGAAAGGATCTGAAATCTGTTCAAAATCCAGATTGAGCGTTTCTGCTTCCGGTTCAGAGAAAACCGGTAGACGTTCTGTATCGAGATCCGACTCTTCAAGAACATCTGAAAGATCAAAAAAATCAGTTTTGTCTTTTGCCGGGTCAGGAAATTTCATAACTTCCTGGGTATCGGAAAAATCAACAATCTCAGATAGCTCAATAACATCATCGTGTTCTGTTGGGAATATTTCATCTGTGAGAAGGATGACATCATCGTGTTCTGTTGGGAATATTTCATCTGTGAGAAGGATGACATCCTCGTCTTCTGTTGAGAATATTTCATCTGTGAGAAGGATGACGTCCTCGGTTGAGAATATTTCATCTGTGAGAAGGATGACATCCTCGTGTTCTGTTGAGAATATTTCATCTGTGAGAAGGATGACATCCTCGTCATCCAAAAGAAGATTTTCACCGGATAAAGGTGGTGTGGGTTCCAGTTGTTTCATGGTAGCTCCTTTGTTTGAATCAGAAAAAACCCAAAATAATCCTAAGGACAACAGTATCACGAGAACATCATCTTGGATGATCTATAGCAAGAGGAACCGCTATCATAAGGACTGGCAGGTGTCAATATATTTACCTTGAATTACAAGGGTAAATCAGTCCCCGATGTCCTGTGAATAATTCCTGTATATTTAAATCCCTGGTCTGTCATTTCATGGAATAATTCGCTTTCAGATAAAAGGGTTGAAATTTTGTTGAAGTTGTGAGAAATAAGGCTATTGAAGATTAATGAAGGGAGGTGATCGGTTGGGAAGTGTCATTAAAAAAAGAAGAAAAAAAATGAGAAAGC
>JAPLJE010000380.1 GCA_026388755.1 Deltaproteobacteria bacterium
GCGTGTGGCTGGGGGCGGCTATTGTCCACCAGTGGATGTTGAAATGAAAGACGAAATGAACGATGATAGCCTGGCCCGACCCCAACCGGGGAGCCAATTCAGAACCAGATAATATAAACTGGTCCTCAAGGAGCAAAATGCCAGCTTCAGAGACAACAAGACAGGAAATCGAGATAGATTTTTTCCGTACCGAAGACGCACCTGGGATTGCCCGGCTTTTTCGCCAAGTCTACGGAGAAGGGTACCCCATCAGGACCTATTATCTCCCGGACCGGTTAATCGAAGAGAATGCTGCCGGTCACATCATCTCCTGCGTGGCCCGCACACCCACCGGCGAAGTAGTCGGCCATAATGCGCTCATTCTTCTGGACTCGGCCACTCACCTCTATGAAAATGCAGCAGGAGTGGTGCTACCGACTTTTCGCGGGCAAGCCATCTTCCCCCGCTTGTTCAAGCATACTATCGTCAATATCTCGAAACGTTTCGGCGTGGAAGGAATTGTCGGGGAGCCCGTGTGCAACCACGTTCATTTACAGAAAATGTGCTTGCAGCTTGACTTCAAAGAATCAGGTCTTGAAGTCGATCTGATGCCGGCGGCTGCCTATGGCATGGAGCCGAGCGCATTCAGTCGCGTCTCGGTGCTGCTCGGATATTTCATGCACAGACCCAGAGTGCAAACCATTCAGATGCCGATGGCCTATCGGGATGAGCTGTCGTACCTTTATGCTGGTTTAAATCTGGAGCGCACCTTCGTGTTTTCCACAAATGATTTGCCGGCTGAGGGAAGCAGTCAGGGCAGCATGAACCTATTCGACCTGGCACAAGTTGCACGGATCACGATAGATTGCATCGGACCGGATTTCGACCCGTTTATTTTCCACATGGAAAGCGAAGCGCGCGAAAAGGGCATGGTGATCTTCCAAGTTTGGCTGCCACTTGCTTCTCCATTTGCATCTGCGGCGACGGATATTTTGCGTGGGCACGGCTACTTCCTCGGCGGCATACTACCCTGTTGGCCCAACGGGGATGGCTTGCTCATGCAAAAGGTCAGTCAAGAACCTATCTGGGAGGGCATCGTACTCTACTCTGAGCGCGCCAGGAGGATAGGAGAAATGATCAGACGCGATTGGCAGTGTGCATTTGCAAGGGTGTAAGAGCTATGCTCAAAACCCAGACGGGGTCGGGAAAGCGAAGTATGGGCACTACAACTTTTGGGTGAGATCCCAAATCGGGAAGCCGCATGGCGGCTGACAACGTAATTTTTTGTTTTTCATAGGTAATCTTTCATAAATGGAGGTCGTCATGTCTCTGGTGTTGAGTGAACTCGACCAGGAAATTGGAATAATCACGTTGAACCATCCGGAAAAAAGAAATTGCCTGAGCCATACCTTGATACAAGATTTTTTTGCCGCACTCGACAATTTCGAGCAGTCAGGAGCGAAAGTTGTTATCCTTCGTGCTGTTGCGGGGACGAAAATCTGGTGCGCAGGTCATGATGTGAACGAGCTTCCCAAGCCGGGTCGCGACCCTCTCCCTTACAACAGTCCTTTTGAGCAACTTTTGCGTCGTGTTCAGGACTACCCGGACCCGGTTATTGCCATGATTGAGGGCGGTGTGTGGGGTGGAGGCTGCGATCTGGCCCTTACATGCGACATGCTGGTTGGCTGCGAGACAGCTTCCTTTGCGATGACACCCGCCAAGATCGGCATTCCTTACAA
>JAPLJE010000772.1 GCA_026388755.1 Deltaproteobacteria bacterium
ACGCCGGCCAGGATACCTTTTCTGGCCAGCGGCAGGACGATATACACGGCGGTTTGAAATTCGGAAAGCCCCAGAGCAAAAGATGCCTGGATCATGTTATTGTCCACGGATTCAATGGCGGCTCTGGCGGTTTTGATCAAAAGCGGAATCGCCACGACAAATGCGGCCAGCGCCGCGGCATACCAGGTGAACATGATGCTCCATCCGGTCCACTGATAGAGAAGTTTTCCGATATACCCGCTTCGGCCGAAGATAATAATCAGATAATAGCCGGTAACCGTGGGCGGTAAAACCAGCGGCAGCGTCATGAGCATATCGATGATTTCCCTGCCCCTGAATTCTCTTCTGGCCAGAAGATAGGAAATGGGAATGCCGCAGAATACCATCAATATCGTGGCAGTCGCCGCTACCTGAAGGGAAAGCCTTAGTGAAAACAAGGTTGAGCTGTCCATGAGGGATATGCCTATTGGTCGCCTTCAAACCCGTATTTCTTCAGGATATTCATCCCTTCATCAGCTTTGAGCATCGTGATGAAAGCCTTTGCCAGAGCCTCATTTTTCGAGCTTTTCACCATCGCAACCGGATAAACAACGGGTTTATGGCTGCCTGAAGGCGCTGTCGCCACAATTTTAATCTTGTTGGCTTGGAAAGCGGCATCCGTTGCATAAACCACACCGGCATCCACTTCGTTTTTTGTCACATAATCCAGAACCTGCCGGACATTTTCCGCAAGAATCAGTTTATTTATGCCTTCCCATACCTTGAAATGCGTGAATGCTTCCTGGGCGTATTTTCCCGCGGGGACGGTTTGCGGATTGCCGATAGAAATCATTTTGATTTCAGGTTTTAACAAGTCCTCGAATCCCTTGATCTCAAGGGTTGAAGCTGCGGATTGAATCAGAACAACCGTATTTTTAACAAAATTGAACCGCGTGGCGCCGTCAATCAATCCCTTCGTGTCGATCTGGTCCATGTCTTTCTGCGCCGCGGAGGCAAAAACATCTACCGGCGCTCCGCCCTCGATCTGTTTGACTAGATCTCCGGATGCGCCAAAATTGAAAACGACTTTTACCCATTTATTTTGGGATTCAAACAAATTTCCGATTTCCTCAAACGCATTCTTTAAACTGATGGCTGCGGAGACCGTGATTTCTTTTGAAGGTTGAGTGTTAACGCTTCCTGCCGCAGCCAGAACCGCCAGGCATCCTGCAGCCCATAACAACGATTTTTTGAGCATTTTTTCTACTTTTCCTTTCATTCCATTTTGTTATGATTTTCCCTGGTTCGTCAAGGTATATTTGCGTCCGCAACTGATAAAATGCGGGGTTCCGCCTCCTTCCAGAATGGCGCGGCGCGCTCCGGATATATCAATGATCCTGGTTGCCGCAACGACATGGACACCGCGTCTGAAAGCCGGGTCCGGAAGCCAGCCGGCCGATGGACCAACCACGCCGATAAATCGCGCGGACTTTGCGCTTTCGATGACCTGGTCAAAATCACCAACGGCTGCGGATGATCCCGTTATGATCAGCACGTCCACATCCACCAGATCCGCGATATTTCTGCTGATGATATAGCCGTTTACCTGAAATCCTGGAAACAAGGCAGGATTGTTATCGACGATTGTCAGGGAAGAGGCATGTTTGAGCAAAAATGGAACAAATGGGCCGATGTTTCCCAACATGCCAACTTTCAGCCGCTGATCGCCAAAGGGCAGAAGATTCAAAAAAGCCGTTCCTGAAAATCGGTAATGATCCGGATCATGAGCCATGATTACCTGTGAAACCGCATTGACAGCGGCAATCCCCACGCATTTTTCAAGGGGCTGCTGGGAAAGCATCAGCTCCGTCAATTCGAGGATATGTTTTTTTGCCAGTGTTCCGGCCCTGGGATAATGCGCGCAGGATTCGCTATTGGATCGGGGGGTAGAACAAACCCCCATGGTTCCGTTGCTCAGTTCGACAAATGTATACCCCAACGATATCGCTACCATGCGAATTCCGGGAAGGCCTTCCAAGGACGCGGAACGTTTTCGGACTTCCTCAACAATTTCTTCACTCAATGTGGGCATTTCAATCTCCTGTTGGCGGATTGGTTTTGATCATCGCATAATTTTACGGGATAAATCGTGATCATATTATAGCTACAATGTGATCACGATGAAGTATATAGCGAAACAAATACGTTATGTCAATAATGACATAACAGTTTCTGCAATTCACGGCGAGCAAAAAAAACGATAGTTTATCTCAACATTAATAAAACGTTCAGACAATCGGAATGGACTGGGGATAATGCAGTTTAAAACAACATCCGGACTACTGCGTGGTCAAGCTGTCATTGAAAATTGGATCTCTGATCACCGCTGAAGTCAAAGCCCCCTGGGTGATATTAAAAAATGGCAATGGTGAACCGGACTGTTCGGCTGAAAACCGCTTTCAAGGCACAATCTCCAAAATCACGGAAGGTAAGATCATAACTGAATACGCGGTTCGCCTTGAGGACGGGACGGAGCTGTGTTCCGTCATTACCCGGGAAAGCGGCGAACGCCGGATCAGCCTTCGATCCGGTTCCAGGGGAGATCGGATAGGGGCTTGAAGCCCTGCTGCTGGGCTAATATGTCGAGATGAACCATGCACACGGCGGCTGTATCGAGGTGAGGTATGGCGTTCCGCTCCCGCAGGTCCACACAGGGCAGATAAAGCCCGCATTTGCGGCAGATATCCACCCGCTCTCCCGGTTGGTCCGGTGTTGCCAGGTAAATACGAAGGTCTGAATCAGTATTGTCACAGACCGGACAGATGTGGCGGTTGATGCGCCAGTTATGGCCGCACAGACCACAGTGCAGGAATCTCTGACCACCGGAGTCCTTTAGAAATTCTCCGGCATTTCCGGAAGGTTTGGCCAGAAAACTGACCGAGGGCAGGGCGCCGCAGATCGGGCAATTTCCTTTTGACCAGGGCACATCTTTTATTTCCTCCCAAATTTTTGGGGCAAATGGCCCCAATGCCGCTGAAATCACTGTGCTCATAACAAAGGCAAGAGTATCACCAGATACACCGATGGATTGGGCTGCGGATTCATAGTGTTTGAAACTGCCGTCCAGATAGTCCTCGGCCAGACATACGAGTTGCAGGCTGCCATTGCGGTAGGCGACCGTGATGGCCTCGATATCGCCGCTAATAGCGGGAAACGTTTCCCGGATGGCGGGCAGCATCCATCCAAACGCCATTTCAAGAGGTTCTTGCCAGGATGCAAGCGGCAGGGTCGTAAAAACCGGAATGCCTGACAGCAGACGATCATGGGCGCCTTCCAGATCACCCGGACGGGCATGGGCGCTTAAGTGGGCGACACATTGCGCCTTATGGAAAAACAGATCAACAAAAGGTCTGATCAGGTCAGCCAGGGCAGGCCGAATGGTTAGGGTTTCTTCAGCCGTCCTATGGATGGCCTGGTGAATCGAATTTTTAGCAACTGCAATATTCTGCATAGATGAGATAGTCCGTATCGTGATGGGAAAGCCTCCCGGCTAAGCATCGCCGGGAGGCACGTTTGAATGAGTCAGTTGCCCGCCATCAGCCCAATAACACCCTGCTGGCGGATTGTTTAACCGGCGCAAAGAGTTGTGCCAGAAACATCTTTCGATCTATCCCGGAATCGTTCCGAGCCACGCAAAACTTATGGTATTTATTGGGCTCGTCTGTCAGCAGATATATCACGTTGACAATATCCGGATCAGCCAGCATGGCCTTGGGAAAGGTCTTTTTAACTTCCGCAAGGCGGGACTTGGCCAGATCCTGCATCTCCTGCTGTTCACCGAAGTTCATGGCGCCTGTGGGGCAGGCCTTTACACAGGCCGGAATCAGGCCATGAGAAATACGATCGTAGCACATGGTGCACTTTGAGATGCGACCGGTTTTGGGGTTTCTCCGGGGAATGTTATAAGGACAGGCTTCCCGGATCTCCTCAAAGTCCTTTTCGCTGATCTGGCTGGTCTTTTCGGTATAAATCACAGCGCCGGTTTGGGAATCATGGATCATGGCGCCTTCCACCAAAGCGCCCCCAACCGAAATACAGGGCGGTTCCTGGCAGTGGCGGCACTGGTCCGCAAAGAACAGCCACCGGACGGTATCACCGTCCAGGTATTCGCTGAACCGGACCAGTTTGTAGTTGTTGGGGTTGAGGTCCGGTGGATTCTGATGGGACCCCTGCTGTTTGGTCTGGTTGGCAGGCAATTCGTTCCATTCCTTGCAGGCGATCTTACATCCCCGGCAGGCGGTGCATCGCGACGTATCGATGAAAAAGGATTTTGGCATGGCGTTCACTCCTTATATGTGGTGGGCGAAATAAGCCCGCCTGTTTTTTGGCGTCAGGCGATCTCTGTGAGCTTGCCCGCCTTTTGCACATTGACCATGCAGGCCTTCAGCTCGTAGATCGTCGTGTTAGGGTCAGCCACCGAAGGCGTGAGCCGATTGGTGGAATCGCCGCACTTGGGGGTGGTCCAGCCGAAGCAAAACGGCATGCCGATCAGATGAACGGTCTTGCCCTGGACCGTGAAAGGCCGGATGCGTACGGTGACCATGGCGATGGCTTCGACCTTGCCACGGATGCTGTCCACGATCACCCCGTCACCATTTGCAATGCCCTTTTCCTTGGCCAGTTCATGGCTCATTTCCACGTAGAGCTGAGGCTCTGCCTCCAGCAGGTTGGGCACATTGCGGGTTTCCCCGCCGCCGCACCAGTGTTCGGTAACGCTGTATGTGGTCAGCACGATGGGATAAGCCGGGTCTCCGGGTTTGGAGAGTTTGTCCAGTTCGCCGGAAACGAATTTGTACATCGGGCTGCTGAGCTGGGTCGAAAACGGATGGGAGGTCACGGGCGTTTCCACGGGCTCGTAATGCTCGGGGAAGGGTCCGTCGACGCGGCCCGGGCCAAAGAGGGCGCCGAGCCCATGGGTTTGCATGATGAAAGGATATTTGCCTTTTTCATCGGCCATGGGCGGCCATGGACCATCGGGAACATCCCCAACCCATTTGCCGTCCTGCCAGGCAATCAGTGCCTTGTCCGGATTCCAGGGCTTGCCGGTGGGGTCTACCGAAGCGCGGTTGTAAATGATGCGGCGGTTGACCGGCCAGCACCAGGCCCAGTTGGGATACAGGCCGATTTTCTCCTGCATCGGGGTCTGTTTGGGATCGCGGCGCTTGGTCTTGTTTCCGTCTTCCTCGGTGAAGCTTCCAGTATACACCCAGCAGAGGCTCGATGTGGACCCGTCCGCAGCCAGTGCCCCGAATGTGGGAACGAGCTGGCCTTTTTTGTATTCCTTGTCCCCGAACTTGGTGTCGGCCAGGAAAAAGCCGTTGATCCGTTTGGTCCAGTCTTCGGCAACGTAGGTCTTTGGCCAGTCCAGGTAGGTCAGGGCTTCGGGTAGGGTTCCCCCCTGCTTGAGATACTTGTTGCGAAGGATGTTCATCAGCCCCACGAGCATGAAGCCGAAGGTCTTGGCCTGGCCCGCGGGCTCGATGGCCTTGTGGTGCCAGAGCACCCAGCGGCCGCTGTTGCTTATCGTGCCTTCTTTTTCGATGCGGTGGGCCGAAGGCAGGAGAAAATACTCGGTAT
>JAPLJE010000308.1 GCA_026388755.1 Deltaproteobacteria bacterium
AATTCATATAATGGGCATAAAGACTTCCGGCCAGCGATGCCAGGACTGCCGAATAAATAAATACAACGATTTTATACCTGGAAACATCAACGCCCATGGCACTGGATGCCGCCTCACTGGCATGAATGGCCCGCAAAGCCCGTCCGGCCCCGGATTGGATGAGATTAATTGTAAAAAGAAAAACACCAACAACAATCGTCCAGACCAGATAGTAGTATTTTTCCGCCGAATTAAATTTAAATCCTAACAGTCTCAAGCCTGGAATGCCGGCCAATCCGTCAGGCCCGCCGGTAACCTTTGTCTCTTCATTAAACACGATAAATACAATGACTCCGAAGGCCAGGGTTGCCATGGCAAGATAATGCCCCCTGAGTTTGAGGGAAGGCGCGCCCAATAAAAATGCAACCCCTGCTGCAGCCGCCATTCCAATCAGCATGCAAATCCATGGATTGACGCCGAAACGTGTTGTTAATAGCGCAGTGGTGTAAGCTCCAATACCGTAAAAAGCCGCCTGGCCGAGAGATATCTGGCCGGCATACCCCATCAGCAAAGAAAGCCCGATGGTGATCAAACAGTATATTCCGACAAAAACCATGATGCCGGTGTAGTTTTTGATTGCAGGGATGCGATAGGCAACCCAGGGGAAAATGACGATGAAGAGAGCAAAAACGGCAACAGGCAGTTTGCGAATCTGTAACATATCCTAGAACCTTTTTATTTTACTGACCTCAATGTTGCCGAGAAGCCCGCTGGGCTTAAAAAACAGTACTGCCAAAAGAACGATGAGGGCGAAGGCATCTTTGTAACCTGAAGAAATCAGCCCGGAACCAAATGATTCAATAGAGCCCAAAATGATACCACCCAAAATGGCGCCAGGAAAGCTGCCCAAACCTCCAAGCACCACGGCTCCGAACCCTTTAACTGCCAGCATGGCCCCGCGATCATATGTCATGAGAGAAATGGGAGTGACAATGATGCCCGCCACTGCACCGATTGCGGCTGAAAGCGAAAAAGACAAAAGGATCATTCGTTTAACATTGATACCCACCAGACTGGCTGCGTTGGGGTTGTCCGCACAGGCCCTCATCGCTTTGCCGGTAATGGATTTTTCGAAGAAAAGCGTCATCACGACAACAACAACCACCAAAAAGCCGATCACCCACAGATATTGGGGCTGGATGATGGCTCCCAAAATATGGATGGGTTCTCGACCGGAAAAGGCAGGCAAATCATAGGGATTTTTGCCCCAACCCAGCATTGCGGAACCTTTTATGATAATTGAGGCGGCGATTGTTGCGATGATCAGTGTGAGAACAGAAGGCCTGCGAATAGGTTGAATCGCCAGACGGTCCAGCAGAGCCCCCATCAACGTGACCGATACAACTGTCAATATGAAAGCCGGTAATAGAGGCAGCCCCAGGGAAGCATGCAGAGAGGACATAATCAGTCCCCCCAGCATGACAAACTCGCCCTGGGCTAAATTGATGATCTCGGTCACATTATAGATGATATTAAACCCCAGGGCAACCATGGCATAAATGCTGCCCACGGTCAGACCGGTAATCAGGTACTGCAAAAGCTGGCTGGCGAGTGAGATTTTTTCCATAATGTGTCGAATCCGCCACAACAAATAGGGATGGTGGTGTAAACAAACACTACCATCATGTGAAGTCAGCAATTCAATAAACGGATCACATCAGTCCGCCAAAGCCCATGTGCCATTTTTGACCATAATCATCTGGAAAGCATCTTTGGTCAGCCCATTATGGTCGTTTGGCGAAAAGTTAAAAACGCCATGCTGACCGACAAACCCTTTGCGGTTTTCAATATAATCTCGGATTTTAGCCTTGTCACAACCAACCTTTTGCATGGCTTCAACTACCAGGGTCAAAGCATCCCAGGCATGGCCTCCGAAAGAATTCAACGGTTCTTTATACTTGTCCGAATAATCCTTTAGATAAGCCATAACGACCTTTTTCTGAGGATGATTTTCCGGTAGAAGCTCGGGTACATTTACTGCGCCCAGAGGGCAGTAAACCCCTTCGGCCGCACCGGCTGCCAGTTGGATGTTCTTGGTATTACCAAATCCGTGGCTCTGATAGAAGGGAATATTGGTCATCCCAAGGTCACGCCAGTTCCGCACCACAACTACTTGCGTTGGGCCGATTGACCAGTTGACGATGGCTCCTGCACCTGAACCTTTGATCTGAGTTAGTTGAGAGGTCATATCCTGATCCTCGGGTCCATATTTTCCATCTGCGACAATTTCCAGGCCATACTGCGGGGCAATTCTCTGTAACTCGGCAAGGCCGCTGGCCCCAAATCCGTCGGTTGAAGATAAAAGTGCTATCTTAGTGATTCCGCGCTTCTTAATATGTGTGTAAATGGCCTCTACCGCCAGGCTGTCCGACTGCGGGGTTTTAAACACCCATTTATAAGGCTTATTGGCTTTTTCATCCAAGACAATTTTATAGCTGGCTGCACAGGAAACAAGGGGTATCTCATATTCTTCAGCTAAAGGAACCACCGCAAGAGAAAGCCCGCTTATGGAAGGTCCGATGATGGCACAGACATTGTCCTGGGTAATCAATTTTTTAACAGCCAGATTGCATTTGGTGGCATCGCCCTCATCATCGTAAACGATAAGTTCCAGCTGCTTTCCATTGATGCCACCGGTTTTGTTTATGTGATCGGCGATCATCTCGGCAGTTTTTTTCTCAGGATCTCCCAAAAATGATGCCCGGCCTGTCACTGAAAAAACGGCGCCCACTTTAAAAGTGTCAGCTGCCAATACCGGAGTAACGAATACACCTAAAATAAACAGGCTGAGCAAAGCTGCAATCGACAAAGTTTTTTGCGTCATAAGGGCCTCCTCTTCGTTTAATAGTTATTTAAAAGGCATTAAACGGATCATATTTATTTTCCAAATGATATTTATTTTCCATGCATGTTTATAATTTCTATCTTATCATCACACTGGTTGTCAAGGATAAAGACAAGCCGAAACCAGGGTGTTTATTTATCTTAGATGGAGTTTCTTTGTCAGAAGCCCATCAGGCGATGTGGTCCAACCGCAGCAGTCCGGATAAAAGCGCAGAAACTCCCGTTGACGATGACTTCATTTATTTCCGCGCAGGGTCCGTTCGAATTCTTCAAAGAACGCATTGCGTTGCTTCCAGTCTGCACCGAAACGTTTGTTGAATAAGCCGCCAAGTCTTTCGAAGAGTTTTTGCCATACTGGCTGACCCCCCTTGAGAACAACGTCGGCTATGAACTGGTCCAGCTCTACCATTTTTTCCTTCGGCAGGAATGATACCGCACCCAGCTTGATCGACTTTTCCAACGACTCGGGGGTCAGGGCATAGGCCGTAAGCATCACTGCCGGGAACCCGCGCTTTACCGAAAGCTTCAAAAGCTCGAACCCGTTAACACCCATAATGTCCAAGATGACGACATCAAAGGTGTAACTCAAAAGCTGCTGACAGGCGGTGTCGTAGTCATTGGCAATACGGACAATGCACATATCAAGCAATTCAGCCACGGTTTCGGTCACATCGACTTCGTCATCAACAACGAGAACCATTTTGCCCTTGAGGATTTCGGCGATATCCATAAAAGCATCTCCT
>JAPLJE010000079.1 GCA_026388755.1 Deltaproteobacteria bacterium
CTGGCGTTGCTGCGTGATAGCATGGTTCTTCCTTGCCCGTGACATGAGAATCCGCGGCTGCAATCAGCCGTCTGTCATATCCAGTTGTTTTCCCGGTGTGTTATCTGTGGGGCAAAGCCCCGTAAACCCCGTCATTGGCTCATATCACTGACATAAATTTTATCTGAAGACAAGAGCAAACCACAAGCCCTGTTTTTCTGAATTTTATTTAAATATTAGTGTCTTCAAAAATAAGTTGACAAGGTTTTTTATTTGGGCTAAAAAATAATAATTCAAATTGACTGAGCGCTCGTTCATAATGATGGTTTTTTATTAATTATTGTAATAAATATTAATAAGTTGACTTATAAATATCCAGAGGAATTAATAAGGAGTATCTCATTAGATTGCGATGAAATTTCATGCTAAGGTCGCTTGGACGCATTCCCGCAGAAACGGTGATCCGGAGCTGATAATACTGGTATTTGGCAAAAATAACTTGACGGCTACATTATGGCCATATAATAACCACAACAATCTATTAATAACCTGCTGAAACGGGAATCCAGGCAACAACAGAGGAGGTGAGAGCGGGCGCTTGACACCCGGAAGAAAAACAGGTGATGTTTTATTCAGGCAAATCAAATATCTGGCCGATATCGGAAAGGATAAGGCCATGCAGAGGGGAGAACCATGACGCACAACATGACGGATTACGACAAGACTTACGCTGAATTCAAATGGGAAGTGCCGGAGTATTTTAATTTTGCAGGCGATGTCATTGATAAATGGGCGGCTCAGGACCCGAACAAGCTGGCCATGCACTGGGTGAATGACGATGGCCTGGAAGTCAAACGGACGTTTATGGATTTCAGCAAGGCATCCAAGAGGCTCTGTACTGTGCTGTCCCAGCAGGGTGTGAAACGGGGCGATGTGGTGATGATCGTTCTGGGTCGTTCGATCGAATGGTGGGAAGTCTTCACGGCTTGTATCCGAATGGGCGTTGTCATCGCTCCGGGAACCACGCAGTTGACCTCCAAAGACCTTGAATACCGGGTCAATACGTCCAAGGCCGCCTGCTTTATTACCGATAACGCTAATGCGCCCAAGCTCGATGCGGTTGCCGACAAGTGCCCGACCCTGAAATGCAAACTGGTGATCGGCGGTAGCAGAGACGGCTGGATGGATTACACACAGGTCGTCACAGCCGCCTCGGATGTATTTGAGACCGCCAAGACAGCCAAGGATGAAGAGGCCATTGTTTACTTTACTTCCGGCACCGTCGGATTCCCCAAGATGGCGCTTCATACGCATACCTCCTATCCGCTGGGCCATCAGGTCACAGGAAAATTCTGGCTGGATCTTACTCCCCAGGACATGCACTGGAACATCAGCGATACCGGCTGGGCCAAGGCTGCCTGGAGCAGTTATTTCGGGCCCTGGTACTGCGGCGCCGCCCAGTTTGTTCACTGCACGGACCGCTTTGATCCCAAGAAAACCCTGGAGCTGCTTTCCCAGTACCCGGTTACAACCATGTGCGGGGCGCCGACCATTTATCGCATGCTGGTGCTTCAGCCGCTGTCCGATTACAAATTTCCGGCTCTTCGCCACTGCGTGGGCGCGGGCGAGCCCCTGAATCCGGAAATCATCGAAGTCTGGAAAAAGGCAACGGGCTGCACCATTCGCGATGGCTACGGGCAGACCGAGACCGTTCTTTTGTGCGGCAGCTTTCCCTGCATCGAACCCCGGTTCGGGTCCATGGGAAAACCCACCCCCGGCTTTGACCTTCAGATCATCGACAATGACGGCGTCATCGCTCCCGCCAATAC
>JAPLJE010000748.1 GCA_026388755.1 Deltaproteobacteria bacterium
CAGGCTTCCGCAATCGGGGATGTTCTGCTGCGCTGCGCCTTTGGCGAAAAGCCGCCGGTCCCGGATTACAAGACTTATGTTGCAGGCCATCTGAATGCCCGGAAAACCATCGAAAACTATCGGGATTGGGTCGCGGCTGTTCAGGGTGGCGGCATCTTCAAGGCGCCTCCCGGTTCGTCGTTGCCAGGGTTGTCTTCCGATTCCCTGACCATGGAACTGCTGTCCCGCCACATTCGGTCAGCCGCTGTTTTGCCGAAAAATGAAGCGGTCCTTATCGGTGTTCCGTCCTCACGGTTTTTCGATGGCAGGGGCGCCAATAAATCCTGGCTTTGCGAAGCGCCCGATCCCATGACTCTGGTTTGCTGGCAATCCGTTGTTCAGGTCCATCCCGAAACGATGGCTGTCAAAGGCTGGAAACAGGGTGATGTGATCGAACTCCGGTCCCCGTCCGGCACATTGAAAACCCCGGTCTTTGAATGTCCCGGCATCCACCCCGGGGTAATGGTCATGGCCATTGGACAGGGGCATACCGTCTTTGGCCGCTATGCTCGGAATCAGGGCCAAAATCCTTTGGCGCTGTTTGATGCCGGTGTCGATTCCGCCAGCGGAGGTCCCTCTTACCTGGCTCACGTTTCGGCTTCCGGAGTTGCAGGGCAGAAGCAGGAACTGGCGCATCTGGACGGCAGCCGGATTCAACATGGCCGAAAGATCGCTCTTGCAACAGAGCTGGAAACCCTTCAGCAGCCTTTGGCCCATACCGAGAAAGGTCTTGGGATGTGGGAATTTCCTTTTTCCCTGCCGCTGCCCGAAGGTTATGACGCTAAACGGGACATTTATCCCTCGCATTCGCACGAGGATTACCGGTGGGGAATAGTTGTGGATCTGGATCGCTGCATCGGTTGCGGGGCCTGTACCATCGCCTGCTATGCGGAGAACAACATCGGCATGGTGCGTGAAAAACAGATTCTTGCCGGCCGCGAAATGGCCTGGCTGCGGATCGAGCGCTATCTGGATCCGGAAGACGAACGAAAAATCATCTTTCTTCCCATGATGTGCCAGCACTGCGACAATGCGCCCTGCGAGGCAACAAAGAAGGCCTGAACAATCAGATTTACAACCGCTGCATCGGAACGCGCTTCTGCGGCCAGAATTGTCCCTATAAGGTCCGGCGATTCAATTGGCTGGACTGGGAAAGGCCGGAGCCCCTCCCCATGCAGCTGAATCCGGATGTGACGGTCCGAAGCAAGGGCGTCATGGAAAAATGCTCATTCTGCATTCAGCGGATCAAGGACGGTCATGATGCTGCCAAAAATGAAAAGCGCAAGATCCGCGACGGCGAAGTGGTTCCGGCCTGCGTGCAGACCTGTCCCACTCAGGCCCTGGTTTTCGGCAATTTCATGGATCCGAAAAGCCGGGTGCGGAGCCTGATCGACGACCGCCGCGCCTATCAGGTCCTGGGATATCTGAACACCAAGCCCGCGGTGATCTATCTGAAGAAAGTGCTTCAAGACATCTGACATCCTTTGGAGCGAGCCGAGCAAGATGATCGACGTTTTTCTGCTATGCACATATCCAATACAGCGGCAATTCCGATTCCATTTTTGAATGTTATTTCCTTGACCCGCTTCCTGATATTCATTACAGTAAAAATCAGGCTAAGGATGGCCTGATTTTTATGGAGGACAACATGGACAAGGATCACTTGAAACAACTCCTTGCAGGGCTCTGTATTTCCAGCCTTGTTTCGGGGGCGGCCCTTATGACGGGTTGTTGTAAACAGCCAACAAGTGGTTGATCCGGATCCAAACCGGGTGCAGGTAGTACCCAGAGTGGTTGATCCGGATCAATGAAGGGTGCAGGTGGCACCCAACCTACCGAAACACCTCAGCCGGGCAGTGGCTGAGGCGG
>JAPLJE010000601.1 GCA_026388755.1 Deltaproteobacteria bacterium
CGACATGCTGTCACATGACATGCTGGCGGCCGTGGCTTCACTGAGCATTCCCCTGCTGATCGTGCATGGGGCTCTGGACGAGATTGTCCCTGCAGACCAGGCATTAAAGGCGCATTCGGTCAATCCGGACCACTCGGAACTCGTCATCATCCCCGGCGCCGATCATTTTTTCAGCCAGATGGAACACCGCGATTTGGCAGCCCTTAAAATTGCAGCATGGTTTACCCGGATCCGTGAAAAAACCCAATGAATTGCTCATTACATTGATGAAGTCCCGACACCGAACGAAGCGACTCAACACCTGCTTTTTTGGAGCAATATGGAAACATTGAACGCCGAATATATTGAAGCCCAATACCGGCTGTGGAAAAAAAATCCCGAAGCCCTGTCTTCCGATTGGCGGTTTTTTTTCAAAGGGTTTGAGCTTGGCGGCAAAGACGACCGGCAATCCGTTGCGGTCTGCGATGAAGACCGGATGCGGCTGCAATCCCGCGTTGATGCCCTGGTGCATCGGTACCGGGACCTGGGACATCTTCTGGCCTGCACGGACCCCTTGTCCGCCTGTCCGGTGGAGCATCCGCTGCTCTCCCTGGAATCGCTTCAGTTGAGCCCGGACGATTTGGATCAGCAGATCCTCACCCCGTTTTCGTCTTCCGCAACCTTGAGTCTTCGGGAACTCATAGACCAATTGAAGCAGATCTACTGCCGGTCAATCGGCGTTGAGTATATGCACATTCAGAACCCTGAAGAACGGGCCTGGCTGGAAACGCGAATGGAGCCCACGGGCAATCGGTCGGAGCCGGATTCAAAGACCCGCAGGCAGATTCTCCATGCCCTGATAAAGTCCACGCAGTTCGAGCAGTTTCTGAACAAGGCATATGTGGGCGTCACCCGGTTTTCCCTGGAAGGCGGTGACGGGCTCATTCCGGCCCTGGATGCGCTTACCGAAGCTCTTGCTGCTTCGGGTTGCCGGGAAATCATTCTGGGGATGGCCCATCGGGGAAGGCTCAATGTTCTGGCGCATATCCTGAAAAAACCCTACGAAGAGATCTTCTCCGAATTTGAAAGCTGCTATGATCCGGACAGTCTGGTCGGGTCCGGGGATGTTAAATATCATACCGGGTATCTGACCGATATCGAGGTGGATGGCCGTTTTCCGATGCGGATCTATCTGGTTCACAACCCCAGCCACCTGGAGTCCGTGGATCCGGTGGTGGAAGGCATTGCCCGGTCCCGCCAGGATGCTCTGGCTGAAAGCGCCGAACAGAAAGTGGTTCCAGTGCTGATTCATGGGGATGCCGCCTTTGCCGGCCAGGGCATTGTGACCGAGGTTTTGAACCTCTCCTGTCTCAAGGGCTATCAAACCGGCGGTACGATTCATATCGTGATCAACAACCAGATCGGATACACCACGCTTCCGGAAGATGCCCGCTCCACCCGCTATGCCACGGATTGCGCCAAAATGCTCATGGTTCCGATATTTCATGTGCACGGAGAAGATCCCGAGGCCGTGGTGCATGTCATGCGTCTGGCAGCGGCATACCGCATGGCTTTTGCAAAAGATGTGGTGGTGGATATGATCTGTTACCGCCGCTATGGCCACAATGAAGGGGATGAACCGTATTTTACCCAGCCTCAGATGTACGAACGAATCCGGCAGAGACAACCGCTCAGTAAACTCTATGCCGGCCGGCTTATAGATGAGGGCGTTGTCACCATGCCGGAAATCGAAGCGATGGAAAAAAACGTCCGTGAAAAGCTGGACGCGGATTTTCAGAGAATTCACGGGTCGCAGTGCCTGTTTCCGCTGGCAAGGTTCTATGAAGTTTGGAAGGATTATGACGGCCGTTACGTTCATGACACAGTAAAGACCGGTGTCGATATCGAGCGGATCAAAAGCCTTTGCCGGTCACTGGCGGCAATACCGGAAGGGTTCAACGCTCATCCCAAGATTCAGGCGCTTTTGAATAAGCGCCTGAAGGCGGTTGAAACCGGTCAAGGCATTGACTGGGCCAATGCCGAGTCTCTGGCCTTTGCCACGCTTCTTTACGAGGGAACGCCCATCCGGCTGAGCGGCCAGGACGTCCGGCGGGGAACGTTCAGTCAGCGGCATGCGTTTCTGGTGGATATCCAAACCGGTGAGTACCATGTTCCCTTGAACAGCCTGGGAGGATCCCAGGCCGCGTTTTCAGCCTGGGACAGCCTGCTGGCCGAGGCTGGTGTTCTGGGGTTTGAATACGGGTTCTCCCTGGTTCAGCCCCAGCAGTTGGTCCTCTGGGAAGCCCAGTTCGGGGATTTTATCAACAATGCCCAGTCCGTGATCGATCTTTATCTGGCAAGCGCAGAAAGCAAGTGGCAGCGGCTGAGCGGCCTGGTGCTGCTGCTGCCCCATGGCCTTGAAGGCCAGGGCCCGGAGCATTCCAGCGCCAGACCGGAAAGGTTTCTGCAGCTTTGCGCGGACGAGAACATGCAGGTCTGTTACCCGACGACGCCGGCCCAGTATTTTCACCTGCTTCGGCGGCAGATGAACCGAAGGGTTCGAAAACCCCTTGTGGTTCTGACGCCCAAGAGCCTGCTGCGGAATCCGCTGGCACTTTCCCGTACCGAAGAGCTGACCAATGGCGGGTTTCAGGAGGTGCTGGATGATCCTGAAAAATCAGAATCGGTTCAGAACGTCATTTTCTGCAGCGGCAAGATCTATTACGAATTGATTCAGAAAAGGGATGCTTTGAAAAAGCCAGATGTGGCCATCGTGCGGATCGAGCAATATTACCCGTTTCCGGAGGAGCGTCTTCGGCAGGTGGTGCTGCGGTATTCACAGGCCAAAACCTGGAAATGGGTTCAGGAAGAGCCGGAAAACATGGGCGCATGGTGGTTTGTTCGCCCGCTGCTGGAAGGCATTCTTCCGCTGCCGTTGATTTATGTGGGCAGAAAACCCTCGCCCAGCCCAGCCACAGGATTTCCAAAGATTTATCGCAAGGACCAAGACGCGATTCTGGATCATGCTTTTATAGGGCTTCCGGCCCTGAAACGGTGAACGAAGGAACTACCCGAAACACATTGCGAAGCCAGCCTCTGAGCGTCTGTTAGGCAAGGTAACCCCATGCCCTAAATTGAGGCTCAAGCGCAGATTCGGTTTTGAATGCTTGATAATAAATAAACTCGGGCGCTAAATCTGCTCCATTCTCCCAGGCAATGGTTTGCAGTTCCGAATCGACTCTCAACCTGGAGAATTTATCAATATCTTTTAACGGCTCAAACACAGGGCCTTTCAAAGCATCAGACAAATCGGCACGACCCTCTCTTCCATTATTAAATGTGACCTCGACTACGTAATCATACAAATATCTGGCTTTGATTACATGTAAGAACATGGCATTAACTCCAAGGGCTGAATCGGTTTCGGCATTTCTGACCTGCGACAAAGCTCCCAG
>JAPLJE010000427.1:0-1310 GCA_026388755.1 Deltaproteobacteria bacterium
TACCGAGAGATGATCTCAAGAAAATAATGACCGTACCTTTCAGATTTTATCGAGCCCACACCATGGAGATGCCGCAGACTCTCCGGCGATTGCGGAAAATATATCGACATCTCGATGAGGGTCTTATCCGGAAAGATCACGTAGGGCGGAACATTGGTTATATCGGCCAGTTCCTTTCGCTTTTCCCGAAGCACCTCAAACAGGGACTGATCGCAGCCGTTTTCGATGTCTTTGACCGGGGAAGGGTCCGGCGGTTTCGCATCCATTTTTCCTAAAAACAGCTCTTTTCCCCGCAATACTTCCCAGGCCTTTGGCGTGAGCTTCATAGCGCCATGCTCCATATCCTGAATCATCAATCCTTTTTGCAGCAGTTGCCGGCTAAAATAGAACCATTCCTGTTTGGAATATTCTTTCCCGATTCCGTAAGTGGACAGATCATGGTGGCTGAATTTCATGACTTTTTGCGTTTTACCTCCTCTTAACACATCGATGATGTGTTCCGCGCCAAACATTTCCTCGCAGCGCTTCACGCAGGACAGGAATTTCTGGGCGGGAACCGAAAGATCGCAGAGAATATGCTCTCCGGATGTGCAGTTGTCGCACATGCCGCATTCGGGGTTTGCATATTTTTCTCCAAAATAGTTCAGCAGCGGGCCGCGGCGGCAGTCGCCGGTTTCGGCCATTCCGATCAGGGCGCTGAGATGCATAATGGCGTTACGTTTCTCTTTATCCGCTTTCTGGTTGATGAAGTATTTGATTTTATGAATATCGCTATAGCCGAACAATAACAGGCAATGGGCTCTTAAGCCGTCTCTTCCGGCGCGTCCGATCTGCTGGTAATAACTTTCGATGTTCTGGGGCAGGTCATAATGCAGGACAAAACGGATATTGGGCTTGTTGATTCCCATGCCAAACGCGATGGTCGCCGTCATGATCTGAACATCATCGCGGATAAAGCGTTCCTGGTTCTGCCGGCGATCGCTATCCGACAGCCCGGCATGATAGGGTTTTACGGAAAAGCCTGCCTTGGATAACGTTTTTGTCAGATCATCCACCTGTTTGCGTGCCAGACAGTAGATGATTCCCGGCTGATTTGGAAACTTTTTGATAAACTCAATGGTTTGAAGTACCGGATTTGTCTTTTGAACGATCTGCAGAAAGAGATTCTTCCGGTTGAAACTGGCAATAAATGCATTGCTGGCTTCAAAATTCAGGCAATTCTGAATGTCTTTTTGGACTCTTGGCGTTGCGGTTGCGGTCAGCGCCACACAGACGGCCTTGGGAAACTGGTTTCTCACCTCAACCATCTG
>JAPLJE010000427.1:1355-2468 GCA_026388755.1 Deltaproteobacteria bacterium
CCAGCATGGCAAGGGTTTTGGGAATCAAGAGGGTCTCAGGGGCAAGGTATAGGAGCCGGACGTCATTTCTTAGAATGCGGGAGATGTTTTGTCCATATTCTTCAGAGGACAGCGTGCTGTTTAAGACCACTGCCCCAACTCCCAGCGCCGTCAGTTGTTCCACCTGATCCTTCATCAAAGATATGAGCGGAGAGACGACAACCGTCAGTTCTTCAAATATCATCGCTGGAATCTGGTAACACAGGGATTTCCCGCCCCCGGTCGGCATGATGACCAGGGTGTCTTTTCGCCTGAGAATATTTGCGATGATCTCCTGCTGAAGCGGCCGGAACTCATCGTACCCGAAGGTGTTTTTAAGAATCGTTTTTGCCTGCTGAATCATTTATACACTTATAAAACAACTCGTCATGGATTACTTTTGCACAAATCCATACCGGGTACGGATCGTCGTGGAAAGATTGCGCAGCAGATCGAGCACGCGTTCCGCCACGGTAAGCACGCCGCCCGCGCCGCAGCTCGGGGTGATCAGCGCCCGCCGCCTCAGCAAGTCCCTGTCAAAGCCCCTGGCAACGAATTGTTCTATCCCTTCTTCAAAACGCTCCAGAAGGGATTCGACCGTTTCTGTTGCAGCGGCGTCTTTATCCAGCGTGGGAACGATGCCCCAGCCCAGACATCCTCCGCGCTCAAAAAATCGGGTCAGCTCCGCAGGATAGAGGGTAATTCCTTGTAAGTGGTCGTAGGCGTCAAAGTCAAGAACGTCCAGATCGGTCTCCATTAACAGCGACCAGTCTGTGTTCTCTTCACAGTGGACGCCGGCCAGCCCGCCTTTGGCGTGAATGGCCGCAGCCACCTCGTTGATGTCGCCGATGACGTCTTCACGACTGACTGAAAGAAACGTCATTTTCCCAAACCCAAGTAGAGACGGTTCATCGATACAGATCATGACGGGCAGTCCGAATGCGCCCAAACGCGCCATCTGCCACATGGCTTTCATGGATACGGTTTTGACGATGACGTCGCGAAGCTGTTCATCGTAATAGGCGCATCGACCGTTTTGATCCACAAGATTCGTGCCCAGGGTAAAGGGTCCCGTAACCTGACCTTTGAGCATAA
>JAPLJE010000722.1 GCA_026388755.1 Deltaproteobacteria bacterium
AAATACATTATTTTCGATAACGAAGGTAAGGACATGGATCATGGAGAAGGTCAGGCCCTCAACCTGAGCCAGAACGGTATGCTTTTAGCAACGCGGAAACCCTTGAATAACGTATTTGTCATGCTGATGACCTTTGATCTGAACGGCAAAGTCGTGAAGGTGAAGGGCCGTCTCGTCTCTTCCAACATGCAAGAAACCATCGGATATTACTTTGCAGGAATCGATTTCATCGAACCCATGGACCAGCAAGTGACTGCTGTCATGGAAGAAAATCAGAAGCATTCGGGTACTGGGGAACAGCGGCGAAGTCCAAGAACCGAAAACATCAACCTTGTGGATTACGCTGTTTTCGATGACAAGGGTAAGGCTATGGACCAGGGAAAAGGCCGGACCCTCAACCTGAGCCAAAACGGTATTCTTTTAGAGACGCTGAAACCCTTGAAAGGCGTATTTATCATCCTGACCCTTGATCTGGACGGCAAAGGCGTGAAGGTGAAGGGCCGCCTCATTTATTCCATCATGCAAAAGAACACCGGGCATTACCTTTCAGGAATTGATTTCATCGGACCCAAAGACCAGCAAGTGGCCGCCATTGTCGCTTTTATCAAATCCTATTCCCGGAGCAAATCTAAAGGAAATATTCCAAAGTTGAGGGCGCCGTACACGCAGCTATTTGATTGACAGGGTCTGTTTACTTACCAGCAAGTTAAACTTAAATTTGCATTCATGAGTTTATGCATTACCCGCCTTAAACAGCGAGGAGTCCTAAAAGGAGATTATAATTATGCCAAACGAGAGCATTCAAGATCGCGCATCCGGCGCCATCATGGGGGCCTTCATAGGCGACGCCCTGGGCCTTGGTCCTCACTGGTATTACGATCTCGACGAACTTCGCCGCGACTACGGCGACTGGATCAACGACTATACCGATCCCAAACCCGGCCGATACCACGATGGACTCAAGGCGGGTCAGCTTTCCCAGGCAGGTTTTATCCTCACGCTCATGCTCCGCTCCCTTGTGGACTGCGGCGGCTACGATGCAGCGGATTTTTGCCGTCGGATGGATGAAGATCTCTTTCCGCTTCTCAATGGAACACCGGTTTGCGGACCGGGCGGATACACCAGTCAGTCCATCCGGGAAGCATGGCGGCGTCGGGTGCGGCAGAACCTGCCCTGGGGGCAAACCGGAGGCCACGCGGATACCACCGAAGCCATCGAACGCACCCTTGCCATAGCCGTTCGCTATGCGCTGCAACCCGCCCGGCTTGCATCTGCTATCGCCGACAATGCTGTCCTTACCCAGGCGGATGATACCGTGGTTTCGATGACAGTCGCATTCGGCGCGGTGCTGGGTCTTCTGGTTCAGGGGTATACTCTTGATGCAGAACTGTCATCCAAACTCATGGAACTGGTAAAAAGCGGGGAATTGCCCTTTCACGCCGTGACCCGAAACAATCTTCAGCCGCCGCGTCCCGGTGATCCGGATCCGCCCCGCGCCGGCCGGTTCGCCTCGCCTGACGCCCTGCTTACGCCATCCTTTATGGCCAAGGCGGCGGCAGATCCGGAAATCCGCATAGAGCCCGCTTGGAAAGCATCCATCGTTTACGGCATGCCCTGCGCTATATACCACCAGCTTCCGGCCGCATATTACCTGGCTGCCCGGTTTCACAACGATTTTGAATCGGCCGTGCTTCATGCCGTCAATGGCGGCGGGCAAAACCAGGCGCGTGCCATCCTCACCGGTGCTCTCGTCGGCGCCCAAACCGGTTTATCGGGCATCCCTAAACGTTTCCTCGATGGACTCGAAGAATCGACTGAACTCATCAAACTGGCTGTGAACCTCGCTTCAAAGGTCTGAAGCCCCTGACACTGATACATTTTCTGAAATCAATCGGGTCAATGATGTTTGCGTTATTAATTTCTTGAGAAAACGGCAAACATGTGATTCTATTGTTCCTGGAACAGAATTTTAGTTCCGGACTTTGGACCATTACCCCCATTTGATCGCATAAGGAAATCGTCATGAGTACCCCTTCATCAACGTTTGATATCCGCCCCATGGGCAATGAAAGTACAGCCTTCAAGGTGCTGGGAGCTATCGGTTTTTCGCACCTTTTAAACGATATGATCCAGTCCCTGCTTCCGGCAATTTATCCCCTGTTGAAAAGCGCGTTTTCCCTCAGTTTCACACAGATCGGCCTGATAACATTGACTTTTCAGATCACCGCGTCATTGCTGCAACCGATGGTTGGATTTTACACGGATCACCACCCGAAACCCTATTCATTGTCCATTGGCATGGGATGCACACTGGCAGGCCTGATCATTCTTGCCTTTGCGCCCAATTACGGAATACTGCTGATTGCCGCTGCAATGGTTGGCACGGGCTCATCCATCTTCCATCCGGAATCTTCCCGGGTTGCGCGAATGGCCTCTGGCGGCCGATATGGACTGGCGCAGTCGATTTTTCAGGTGGGTGGTAATGCCGGCAGTGCAACAGGTCCGCTACTGGCTGCCCTGATCGTCATTCCGCAAGGCCGGCACAGTATCGCCTGGTTCTCGCTGGCTGCGCTTCTCGCCATGTTGGTGCTGTGGCAGGTCGGCGGTTGGTACAAGCGCCATCAATCGCGGGTGAAGCGGCCAGGCAAGTCCATGCTCACTCAGGGTGCGCTCCCGTCCCGGACGGTGACAAGGTCGATGCTGGTTCTGCTGGCTCTGATTTTTTCGAAATTTTTTTACCTGGCAAGCATCAACAGCTATTATATATTTTATCTGATCAAAAAATTCCATCTTTCGGTGCAATCCGCCCAGCTTCACCTTTTTGTGTTTTTATCCGCAGTGGCCATCGGAACCATCCTCGGCGGGCATATCGGCGACCGCATCGGCCGCAAGCGCGTGATCTGGGTATCCATTCTGGGCGTTGCTCCCTTTACGCTGATATTGCCTTACGCAAGTCTGGCATGGACCGGACCTTTGACATTCATCATCGGCCTGATCCTGGCCTCGGCTTTTCCAGCGATTCTGGTTTTCGCACAGGAGCTTTTGCCGGGTAAGGTGGGGATGGTAGCCGGGCTGTTTTTCGGACTTGCATTCGGAATGGCCGGAATTGGTGCAGCGGTACTGGGAAAACTGGCCGATGTGCAGGGAATTGAATATGTCTATCGAGTCTGCGCATTCCTGCCGCTATTTGGATTGCTGACGGTTTTTCTGCCCGACATAGGAAGACCGTTTTGTGAGAAGTGTACCCCAATCATCGTTCCACACGCCTCTTTGGAACAATCCGATAAGCAAGGTAATGCCATCTGCCAGGTCCGTGCGAATGGAATGGAAATAGGGTAGAAATTGATTGGGTCAATATATCCGTTGTTTAATTGCGAATGACCACGGAAAGATACTTATTGCGTGGGAGCGTTGCCACTGTCCCAACCTGATTCAATGAAGCTGGATAGCTCGGAACGAATCATGTCCGGCAAATTTTGGAATTCACAACCAAAGCCGACATGCTTCATTGATTTATGATCAAGTACCCATTTTATCTCTATTTCAACATCGGAATCAGTTCGCAAAGGAGAGTTTCCAAATAGTTTTTTAAGTATCAATCGATCACCCATTTTAAGTGGCATCATTTTATTTCGATTTATTGTGAAGTGAAGACCGCTAAGACTGACATTGATTATTTGCGCTTCCAATAGTACTTGGTTATTTCCTGGAAAGAAAAATAAACCTGTCATTTGATCTTCGGCTGAGTAAAATACGCGTTTACAACCTCTTCTCTCTTTACCTTCCAAATTCATGTTTATTTCGTTCTCCATATAAGCTAAGTCTCCAGTAGAATAATCAATTGCTGTGTCGTGTCTCATTTTCATTGACAGATTCCGATAAAACCTGCAATCGATATTTAACATACTGAAGATAGGTTAATTGCATTATTGTTGATGGTAACCTGCCAATCAGACGACCTGTCGGTGCAGGAGAACTGATGCCCAAACTGATTTATCGGGAATTCATAGACACTTCCCCGAAGAGTTTTAAGAATCGACCGAACTCTGCAAACTGGCAGTGGAGCACGCTTCAAAGGTCATCAGCCCCTTTCGCCCGGATACCTGGCGAGGTCCAGGCGGTGGAAATTCCCATGGACTGGAGGTACCGGATGCCGTCTGCAACATGTCGACCCACGGTGTCCACGCCGTGGGAATCATCCCCCGGAGCGACCGGGATGGCCATCTC
>JAPLJE010000640.1 GCA_026388755.1 Deltaproteobacteria bacterium
ATACCCATGATGACGTCATCGGCGTGGAGCTGGGCGGCTCTGTGAAAAATGTCATTGCGATTGCCGCGGGAATGATCGATGGACTCGGACTCGGCCTGAATACCCGTGCGGCATTGATTACCCGGGGACTTGCCGAAATCCGCCGCCTGGGACTGAAGCTTGGCGCCAATCCCCATACCTTTGCCGGACTTGCCGGAGTCGGCGATCTGGTCCTGACCTGCACCGGCGATCTGAGTCGCAATCACACGGTGGGCAAAAAGATCGGAGAAGGAAGAAGCCTGCCGGATATTCTTTCAGAAACCCGCACAGTGGCCGAAGGGGTTAAAACCGCGGAATCGGTATACAATCTCTCCACCCAACTCGGGGTTGAAATGCCCATCTCTCATGCGGTATATTACATTCTTTATGAAGGATTGTCCCCCAAAGAGGCCGTATATCAACTGATGACGCGGGATCTGAAGCATGAAATCGATGATTTCATGTGAAAGGAGACACGGTGATGCCCCGGAAATCATCTGTCAGTGAATATTCTTCGGAAGTTCAGGAAGAAGCTGCAACGGTTCAGCCCAGAGTCAGACAATATCGGCACAAAGCTGAAGGACACCGGAGACGGCTGAGGGACAAGTTTCTGGAATCCGGTCTTTCCGGTTTTCACGATTATGAAGTGATCGAGCTGCTGCTGACGCTGGCAACTCCCCGAAGAGACTGCAAGGAAATAGCCAAAGCGGCTCTTTCGCGATTCAAAACCCTTCACCCAGAATATTTTCGGCATTAAATTGATACAGGCAGTTGCAGATCGGTATCTGGAAAAGCGAATTTCCCGAAAAGACATCATCTCGCATTCCAAGGCGCTTTTTGAATATCTCTATTACAACCTGCGGGACAAAAGCCGTGAAAGTTTTAAAGTGATACATCTGGATGCCAAAAACCAGGTCCTGGGCATTGAAACGCTTTTTGAAGGATCCTTATCGACAACAGCGGTCTATCCCCGGGAAGTCATCCAGGCTGCCCTGAACCATCATGCCGCGGCAGTGATTTTTGCGCATAACCATCCATCCGGAGATCCTGCGCCATCTTCCGATGACATGGCGATTACCCGAAAACTGATTTTCTGCTGCGATATCATGGGAATAACGGTTCATGAACACATTGTCATCGGAGAAAACCGGTATTTCAGCTTTGCGGATGAAGGCTACATCGCCAATATGTATCGTGAACTCGAATCTCTAAGCCTATAAGAACGTTTAAGCAGACAGGACCATGCAAAAAACATCATCTCCTCCGCCATATTGTTTTGGCAAACTTGAAAATGTCTTTCCAGAAGGCGAAGACGGACTTCGAAACACACCGGAGTCCTGCGTTCCCTGCTGTCATAAAACCGAATGCCTGCGCGCGGCAATGACTGAGGCCGGCGGATTGAAGCTTCAGGAAAAAAATGTGGACAGGGCATATACAGCAGGCATGCTTGGCTTTCTGGGAAGATGGTCACGAAAAAAAGATCTTCAAAGACGATTATCTGAAAAAAAGGGGTGAGTCATGAAAACGATTAAGGATATTGCGATTGCCGGAAAACGGCTGTTGATCCGGGTTGACTTCAATGTGCCGCTCGATAAGCAGCAGAGAATCACCGATGATTCCCGAATTCAGGCCGTGCTGCCGACACTGAAGTACGCCCTGGGTCAAAAGGCCAAAATCATTGTGGCCTCCCACCTGGGAAGACCCAAGGGAAAGGTTGCTCCGGAATTCAGCCTGAAACCGGCGGCAGAGCGCCTGAGTGTGCTTCTGAATCTTCCGGTTCAACTGGCCGCGGATTGCGTGGGAGAATCTGTTGAAGCCATGGTTGCGGCCATGAAGCCTGGAGACATTGTGGTTCTTGAGAATCTTCGGTTTCATCCGGATGAGGAAAAAAACGCGGACGCATTTGCCAAATCCCTGGCCGGACTTTGCGATGTCTATGTCAATGACGCCTTTGCCGTGTCCCATCGGGCCAATGCATCCGTTGAGGCCATCACCCGGTTTGCGCCCCTGTCCGTTGCCGGATTCCTTCTGAAAAACGAGATCGATTATTTTGATAAAGCCATGACCAATCCGGAACGGCCCCTGGTTGCCGTTATCGGCGGCGCTAAGGTATCCAGCAAGCTGGCCGCCCTTGAAAACATGCTTCTTCATGTGGATAAGATCATCATCGGCGGAGCCATGGCCAACACGTTCCTTCGGGCCATGGGGCATTCCACTGGAAAATCCCTGGTGGAAACCGAGTTGATCGAAACCGCCGGATCCATTCTCAAAAAAGCATCCGAAAAAGGGGTCAGGATCTATCTTCCGGTGGACGGAATCACCGCCTGCCAGGTTGAGCCAACCGCAGCCTCCGCTGTTTTTCCGGTTCAGGAAATCCCGGGTGACCAGATGATTCTGAATATCGGTCCGGCCACATCTCTTTTGTACGCTGAAGCGCTTCAGGAAGGGAACTTTTGACATGGTGAACCACGTGATTGCATCCGGCGCCATCACCATTGTCGGCGGCGGCGATACCGATGCCGCCATTCATCGCTCGGGCAAGGCCGACCAGATCACCTATATTTCAACCGGTGGCGGTGCATTCCTGGAACTTCTGGAAGGAAAAGTCCTGCCGGGTGTGGCAGCCCTTGAATCCATTTCTAAGGATACGAAGTGACACAAAAGACCAAAATACTCACAGGGCTTGTGATTACCGCTCTTGCCCTTGCCGGATATTATTTCAGAATCCCGATCTGGAAGATGACTGTTCATTTTTACGATCTCATGACAGATCGGGAGGCCATTCAGTCCTACATCCTTTCCTGGGGAATGGCTGCGCCGATTGTCTTTACTGCGATTCAGGTTCTCCAGGTTGTTATTGCGCCCATTCCCGGTGAGGCGACCGGATTTATAGGCGGATTTCTTTTTGGAGCATTTAAAGGTTTTTTATACTCCAGCTTCGGCCTTGCTGTTGGCTCCATGATCAATTTCGGCATTGGCCGGTTGCTGGGCAAGCAGGTTATCCGTAAATTGATTCCTCCCAGCCAGATAGCGCTGCTCGATAAACTTGTGCACAGGCAAGGCGCCATTGTTTTATTTATTTGTTTCATCTTTCCCGGATTTCCAAAGGATTATCTATGCCTGTTTTTGGGATTCAGCGATCTTCCCGTGAAATTATTCTTTATCATGGCGACGTTTGGCCGTATGCCCGGAACCCTGGCACTCAGCGTTCAGGGAGCTTCCCTGTATGACCATGAGTATGTCCTGATGACGGTCATCACGGTGTTCTGCATTGTATCTGCTTATTTATCCTACCGCTACAAAGAAAATCTGTACAACTGGATGGAAAAGCTGAACGGCAGATGAAGGTCTTGACCATTGGGCCCATTGATGGTAGCGGATACTGATAAGAATTTGTCGTCAACTATCGGGACTGGAATATCGAACGACCATTAACTGTCCACCGCTTGCGGCCACCATATTTATATATTTTGGCCATTACATATACAATCATACAGGAGATCCCTTTGGCATTCTGGAGCATTCGCGAAGAACTCAGCCAGGCAAACCGCTTGAGAAGATCCTATTACGAGCTCTTGAGAGATGGGCTTGATCAGCAGATGATCCAGTATGGTCTGATTGATTCCTACAACAATTTTCACTGCAAAAAACTGGCCTTTCCCTTTGTCGAAAAACGGGAATTAAAGCCGCGCGCCCGGATTCCGGATGTCGAATACGAGTGTCAAAATACGTTTCTGGTCATTTTTGTCGAGGATACCATTCCGACATCCTGCAAGAAATACATCCGATTTTTTGACGAAAACAAGACCACCAAAATCAACCTACTGCAATCCAAAACCCTGCCGCTGTCCGACACATTTGACCGGAATCAGAAATACATCGAGTCCGCTCATTTTGTCGATTTTTTAAGAATCCTATTTTTTAAGAATCCTACTGCCGGTGGATTATAGCCTTTTGATTCAGAGAGATCCGTCATCCCGCAATCGGGACCGGTACTGCCTGTCTCATTTTCATGTCCGGATTGACTGGCCCATTGCTGAAGCCGCCGAAAACCTGGCCCTGAACCTTCGCTATATTTCCAAAGATCTTTACGAAAAAGGCGACAAATACGCAGAGGACATTCAAAAGAAATTTTTTGAATATAATGGCCTTCCGATGATGGCCGGCGGCAGGCGGACCGCAGCCATCGTTGCCGCCCAATATTTGAAACGCATTCCCTGCATAACCACCATCTATGTGGGCAGCAGCGAGTCCCGGTCTCTGATACGCATCTCGGAGCGGGGGGTTTCCAAATACATCCTTTTAAAACTCACCAATGCCGAAATGGAATCCGTTGCCCAAATCCATCACCTTCCCCTCAATACGTTTTACAGGAATTATGTCGTCAACCGGAAAGGGGGATTCGGAATCAGTATTTTTCAGGCGACTTATTCTTATACCAACCCGGCCCGTCCTCCGGAGGACGGAAAGCTACGGGAGCTGAAACCGGATCTTTACTGGCTGTCCGTTGCCAACCAGCACATTCTTCCCAGGCCCGGGATATGGAAATACCCGCCTTTGCCCATGAATGTGATCTATTCCTGACGGCTTCGTAAAAAACCCAGTTTCTGCGTTGAGCTTCATCCATCGTCGTTGCGGCGTACTACTCGTACGCCTCTCTCCTCAGGATTTGCTCGCCTTGATCTTGGGCTTTTTACTTTGCCATACAATTCCCGTGGTCGCTGTCACCAGAAGGATGCGGCCACAGCATTTGGCTGTTGATTCGTTGGCAGATATCGGTTGCACAAATCATCGCCTTTCCATCAAGGCTTTTTACCGGAACTGCGCCCATCAACGCGTTGGTTGCCAGAACATGATCCGCGCCATGGAGATCTTCGGTCGTAAGCGGTCGATGAATAATCGCAAATCCCCATTGGCTGAATATTTCACAAACCTTTGCGGACGTGATTCCGGGAAGGACATGCGCCGATACCGGCCGAATCAGGGCTTTTCCGGAAAGCAATAGAAGACTTGCGGTGTTTGTTTCAGAAACAGTGCCATCCGGATTCAGGATGAGAGCTTCGTCGCCGCCGCTTTCCCTTGCCCAGTTGCCGGCAAGAAAATAATACAGATAATTCGTTGTTTTATGGGCAGCCAGCGGGGTTTGCCGGAGCTCTGGATAGGTCAGAAGCCTGAGCCCATCAGCCTGGAGCATCTCCAGGCGATGGGTGTAGACGCGCGCCATGACCACGAGATGGCTGCCGATAAATCCGGGCGGTTCTTCCGCCTTTATGGCCATCATCTTGACAGCTGCAACCGCATCTTGAAGCCGGTTGGCGCAAAGGACCTGTGAAAAGACATCGGACCAGGTAATGTCCGGCGGATCGGTATTAAACAACGCTTTCCAGGAATGTTCAAACCGCCTGACATGATCCTGAAGAAAACAGGGCCTGCCATTTACCGCGCGGATCGTTTCAAAAAGCCCGTAGCCATACTGCAACCCGTGACCTGCCACTGGAAGGCATGCTTCTTCCATCGGCATCAGAACGCCGTCTATCCAGACCGTCGGACTGGGGTCGGCATGCATTTTTTTATCCTTGAAAACCCCCATCAGGGTCTTTCCCTTGTGCAGGGTTTCCTCGTATTCATCCAAAGGATTCGAGTCAAAGACAATGCCACCGCCGACGGAAAACAGCATTTTCCCCTTGAAAACGGTTGCCGTTCGAATGGCAATAGAAAGATCCAGGGTATCATGGAAGCTGATGTATCCGATCGATCCGGTATAAATATGCCGGCGGACCGGCTCCATCTCGTCAATGATTTCCATGGCCCGTATCTTGGGACAGCCCGTAATGGAACCTCCGGGAAAGGTTGCCTTCAGCAGATCCACGGAATCCATGTTTGAATCCAGGATACCTTCCACATCCGAAACCAGGTGAAAGACATTCTGATAGGCCTCAACCCGCTTATGCACGGAAACGCGAACCGATCCGGGCCGGCAGACTTTTCCGATATCATTTCGATGCAAATCCACGATCATGGACAGTTCCGCATCGTCCTTGAGGCTTTCGGAAAGCTCATTTTTCAGCCGGGCATCTTCCTCTACCGTATTCCCACGGGGCCGGGTTCCCTTGATCGGCCGGGTTTCCACCCTGTCGCCGTTTCGATAAACAAAACGCTCCGGCGATGTGGAGATGATCTGATGGTCTGTTGCCTGAACATATGCAAAGAATGGGGCGGGGTTGCGCTCATAAAGGGATTGAAACAGCCCGAATGGGTTTCCCCGAAATCCGGTTGAAAACCGTTGGGACATGTTGACCTGATAAACATCCCCGGATCGGATGTATTCCTTGATAGTTTCAATGGCCCTGAGGTAACCCGGCTGGGTAAAACTGGACGTAAATCCGTCGACATCCCCGGAAAAACCGGCATCATCCGGCAATTGCCGGGAAAGATCCTTACGGAAGCCATCCAGATGATCGGAAATCGTCGATCCTTCGGCGCTGGTGAAGATGGGGGCGCATATCCAGCTTTTTCGACTGACCACATCCTGAATGAGAATCACCGATGGGGCATACAGGCAGATATGCGGCAGTCCCAGATCATCCACGGAGGTTCTGGGCAGTTTTTCCAGACAGTCTTTCAGATCGTAGGCAAAATACCCCATCAGACCGGCGCCTATGGGTATCCCATAATCCGAAGGAGCCGTGCTGAAATAAAACTGACGAAGGATTTGCCGAAGTACATCGAAGGGATTTTCGGCAATATGATGAATCGTGTCATGGATTCTAACCTGAAGACGCTGGTCTCTTCCGGTAAGGGCCATCCAGGGTTTTACACCCAGAATGTGATATCTGGCGCAGTCCAGGCCGGTTCCGCTCATCAGCAGCACGGTTCCGGGAACAGCGGCAAATCGTGATGCTGCTTCCATAAAGGATTCATTCAGTTCGACGGGTTCCGCATGGAAACCGGAAATGGCAAAGGGAAATGAAATGGTCATGATCGTTTCAGCAGTATTTGTTTTTGCTTTTCTTTATTCCTGAGTTGTTTTTCGCAGAATACGGGCTCGCCGGAAACCGGATGCATGCCGGTATGGTAAACCAGGGTTGAAACCGTCGATGGCGTTGGGGTAAAAACCTGAACCTGCTCCGGAATCAGGTGAAGATGACGGGACACAAACGTCTTTAACCGGCTCATGTGGGCCTCGGTGCAGCCGGGATGCGCAGCCATAAAATAATAGGTCAGATAGAGCTGTTTTCCGGAAGTTTGACAGATCGCATCGAACAAGCGTTTAAATTCTATCAGGCACTCCATCCCGGGTTTTCCCATAAGCTCGAGCACATCGTTTTCCGAATGCTCGGGCGCTATTTTCATCTGACCGGAAGTATGGTGATGCACCACGTCGGTTAAATACCTCAGCCCGTTTTTCTGATCAGAAAGAATCAGGTCATACCGGATTCCAGACGCCACAAAAACATGCCGGACACCCTTCATTTCCCGGATTGCTTTCAGCAGATCGATCTGATGACGATGATCCACCTTAAGGTGATCACAGATCCCGGGATGCAGGCACCGTTTATCACTGCATGCGCCCTTGACCTGTTTTTTGCGGCACTCGAATCCATACATGTTTGCCGTCGGCCCTCCGACATCCGGAATGATTCCCTTAAACGCCGGATGAGCGATGATACCTTTCACCTCACGCAGAATGGAGGCCTGGCTTCGCCATTGAACGGTTCTGCCCTGATGCACGGCAATGGCGCAAAAATTACATTCACCGTAACATCCCCTGTGCGTGGAAACCGAAAACCGGATCGTCTCAAGTGCCCGGACATCTCCCTGTTTCCTGTAAAACGGATGCAGGTCGCGCTCATAGTCCAGATCATAGACCGCATCCATTTCAGATTGGGAAAGCGGCATACAAGGGGGCGTGTGGATAAGATACCGGGTACCGTGTTTCTGGCACAACCCCATTGCAGTCACCGAATCATTGTTCTGATAAAAGAGGCGAAACATCCGTAAAAACGATTGGGGATCGGTTGAAATTTTTTCGAAAGGCTCCATTTCGATGCAGTCGGGTCGGGCGCTGCCGGCAATATAACAAATACCGCAGATATCCGTGAAGGATTCGCGGCGTTTTAACTTGCCGGCAAGAGACAGGACAGCCTTCTCCCCCATCCCATAAACCAGGATATCGGCCTTGGCGTCAAACAGGATGGATCTGCGGATGGAATTGGACCAGCAATCGTAATGGGGAATACGCCTGAGACTGGCTTCTATGCC
>JAPLJE010000647.1:0-2850 GCA_026388755.1 Deltaproteobacteria bacterium
ATGGATGCGGCTACCTCATCCATGGAAAACTTGCTTTCATATTTTTTTTCCATCCATTGTTGTGCTTTCAAGACCTGATTGTCGGCATGATTTTTTCTGAAATCATGGATTGCATAAGGTGACTGGATGTGCCGGTCCGTATCTACCAGCAGGGCCTTGGCGCACCGGGAGGCCAGGTCCTGAGAACCGTATTTTTCAATCAGATGCAGGCAAAGGCTCATAAAAGAAGTCGCCGCGCCCGTGCAGTAAAGGCCGTCATCCTCGGTAAGAATCCGCTCAATCCGAAGGTTCACTTTCGGGTATTCCCGTTTGAAGCTGTCGGCAAACAGCCAGTTGGTGGTAGCTGTTTTACCGTTTAAAAGTCCGGTTTCGGCCAGCAGAAACGTGCCCGTACAGGTGCAGGCGATTTCAATGCCTGATTGATAGCTCTTCCGGACCCATTGACAGATGGCTTTGATCCTTTTGTTCTGCTTGTCAAATGGAGGAAAAAAAGCCGGAAGCAGGATCAGATCTGATCTTTCCGCTTCATGAACGGATCTTGACGGGGTGAGGATGGTGCCGCCATTGGCAATCACCGGTTTTCCGTCAAGAGTGACGATTTGCGTTTCAAACAGCGGGCCGGCACCGTCGTTTTTCATAAACTGCCACCACAGGTTCGCGATGGTCAGCGCATCCACCGATCCGGCAATGGCGGATGCCACACAGTTATGTTCCGCCAGCAATGTGATTTTTGCCATGAATGATCCTTCCCGATTTTGTCTCTTTTGGCATGATATAAGTCATATATGCCTATTTTGTTTGAAGCTGTCAAGAAGTATAAAGTAGGGCAGGCAATCGATCAAAACATAAAAAAGCCTTTAATAGAAAATCGGACCAACCGAATAAATAAGGAGTGGCATGCTGATTATAAAAATCGCAGGTTGTGATCTGGGCAAGGCGTCCGCCGGTTTTTTCATTGCAACTGTCCGACCGGACGGCTCTCTTGAAGGGGGAAAGGCAATCCGGGTTTCCCATGACGGGAACCCGTTCGGGGTGTTTAAAACATGGTATATGGAAAACAGGATCGCGGACTGTGCAGCGCTCGGGGCCACCGGCCTTTACGCGGATGAACTGAAGCCGCCGGTGATGGTTTTTCCGGAAGATGCCTGTCAGGAATCCGCACTTGAGGCAAATCCGGGATTCCCGGATGAGATGAATCTGGTCAGCGTGGGCGCCCGTGGCTACAGCGTGCTGTCCCGCAAACCAACGGACAACCGTAGTGGGAACAATGGCGGGCCGCGATTTTTTTATCATTTCCTGGAAAACGACAAGTGCTCCTCCGGGGCCGGCGAGAATATCGTCAAAATCGCCGGCCGGTTCGGGCTCGATATCGCGGAAGCGGACCGGCTGGCGCAGTCCGCGGAAAACAGCATCCCCATTACCGCCCGGTGCTCGGTGTTTGCCAAAAGCGAAATGACCCATTACGCCAACCAGGGAAAACCGGTCAGCGAGCTGTTTAACGGTTTTTTCGCGTCCGTTGCGCGCAATGCAGGAGCCTTGCTGTCCCGAAACCGGGCGGATGGACCCATATATCTGGCCGGCGGCCTGACGCGCATTGCTTCTTTTGTCAAGGCGTTTTCTGATGCTGTCGGGCAGGAGGCTTTGCTTGCGGAGAACCGCCTCACGCTGGAGGCCGAAGGCGCGGCCATCATCGCAGCCGGCCATGTGAATGCCGGCGCTACGTTTGACCTGCCGGAAAACCCGGATGAACTGATTGATATTCGTGAAAAGCGCTTTACGGTGCTGGATACCGCGGATACGTCCAGGGACCGGGTGACGGTGATGCCGGAGATCCCGCACGCGGAAAACTGGCAAACACAGCCGTCGGTTCTGGGCCTGGATCTGGGGTCCACTGGGGCAAAGGCCGTGCTGACGTCCATCGAAACAGGCAAGCCCCTGCTGGATGCCTATGACCGCACCTGGGGCAATCCGGTGGATGCGGCCCGGCGTCTGGTGTCTTCGATTCTGAAAAAGGGCCGGCCCGATGTCCGCGCCGTGGGGCTCACCGGTTCCGGCCGGGAGGCAGTAGCCACCCTTGCCCGGACAGTGTTCCCGGTTTCCGGAGAAAGTGCGGCTGACGTTATCGTGCTCAATGAAATCGTCGCCCATGCCACGGCCGCGATTTTCTGTGATCCGGATCAGGGAAAGGATATGTCCATCATCGAGATCGGCGGGCAGGACGCCAAATATATCCGCATCAGCGGCGGCCGGATCACGGAAAGCGACATGAATAAGGCATGCAGCGCCGGCACCGGGTCCTTTCTGGAAGAGCAGGCAAACTGCTACGATATCCACGACATCGACCAATTTGCGCAAATGGCCAGGGATGCGAAACGGCCGCCGGATCTGGAGCAGATGTGCACGGTATATATCGCCGAATCCGGGGCCGAAGCCTTGAAAGAAGGCTTTAAGCTGGAAGACATTTTTGCGGGGTTTCAGTATTCCGTCATTCAGAATTACCTGAACCGGGTCATGGGACAGCGCAACCTGGGAGAAAAAATATTCTTTCAGGGCAAACCCGCGTCCAATGAATCCCTGGCATGGACCCTGGCGGCGGTGACCGGCCGCGAAATTGTCGTGCCGCCCAACCCCGGGGCCATGGGGGCCTGGGGTATCGGACTGTGCGCCATTAACGAAACCGGGAAAAAAGTGCTTGCGTCAGCCACGCGTCTGGATTTAAATGTTTTTCTGGAAGCGGAAATCATCGACCGGTCGGAGTTTTCATGCCAGGACAGCACATGCCGGACCCTGTGTCCCATTGAGCGAACCACCATCCGGTTCGGCGACATTCAAAAGGTGGCGACCTCGGGC
>JAPLJE010000647.1:2874-3308 GCA_026388755.1 Deltaproteobacteria bacterium
CGCCCGGTCCATGCCGAAGCTGCCAAAGGATGCTCCCAATCCGTTCGAACAGCGGGCCGAGCTTCTGGCCGGCTTTGAAACATCCGATCCGGGAAAAAAGGCGGTGGCCATCCCCCTGACCGGACCGGTGGGCGGATTCCTGCCGTTTCTTTCCACTCTTGTAACGGAACTCGGGTTTTCCGTCACGGTGCTGAAATCCGACTCCGGATCACTGGCAAAGGGCGAACACCTTTGCAATAGTTTCGACTCGTGCGGACCGGTAAAGATCGCCCATTCCATCTGCGATACCACGGCCCCCTATCTGTTTTTTCCCAAGATTATGGATTTCAGCGACCGGCAGGGGCCGGGTGGGGTAGCCTGCGTCACCGAACAGGCCATGCCGGATGTGATCGAACAGTCGATGAAAGCCCGCGACAAAAACACCGCTGTGATCA
>JAPLJE010000036.1 GCA_026388755.1 Deltaproteobacteria bacterium
AACAGTCTGGAATATTCTTTTACAGAGGGCGCCAGTCTCTGGAAGGATCGCAAATATATTCAGCCCGTTGCTGCCTGTGCCAGGGACAAGCCGGCAGCGAATCAGATTTCAGGTGAATGCCGCCGGTTTCTTGACGAGAATGTCAAAGCCCGTCTTCAGTGGAGACTCGAAAAGGATTTTGCCGATTTTGAGGCTCAGTCGTCAAAGTGGGATGCCAAGCATCTCCCCTGAGCGAAGAAAGCCCCTTTTCTTTACGATTTAAGAAAAGACTTTTAAAAATCCAGAAAAAATCGGAGCGTTTTGAAATTGGCTTTATTTATTATCAGATTTTACACGAATCCAAAGATACCCGCCAAAACCAAATCGCTCCGTTTTCTTTGACATGGCTAACAACAATCTCTTATCAGATACCCAATAGGGTTCATACCAGTCTCGATCCACATCCATTACCAAAACCCTTTTATGGACCTTATCGTAGGCACCAATCGGAGAAATATGTGGATATGGGCCGCCTTGCGCTTCGGTAACAACATCTTGAACAAAGTGAATCAGGATATAGTCCATCCCGCTATCTTCATTGGCGGCTAAATCATGGCGAAACTTTTTTAATGTAGTTGCATCCACATTGGCGACCTCAATACGGTCTATTTCAAAATTTGAAACTTCATATTGAAGTAAAGCTTCCTTTACAACAATTTCCAGTTGATCCAGCTTTAATCCCCTCTCTCCATTAACCCCGCCAGGGGTTACCCGATCCTTCCAATTTAAGGCATTGATCCTTTCTATCAATTTGGCTTGTGTGACATTGATATCCTCCGCCTTGAGATTGTGACCCGCTCTTATAATGCCATTTAACACCATGGTCACTGAAGCGACGGAGCAGGAAATCTCGTTAATCTGAGGAATATAGAACGGAGCAAGGTTCCAATAATCAAATGCCTTGTTTTTTGAATTTTGGAGATATTTATGATCCTGTGACAGTGGGACAGCATAAGGCGTGCCAATCAGCCCATACTTCGGAATCTGATCCGCAAGCAGATTTTCTCCTGATGCCATTGATAGGCAACATATCAACATAACAGTAAATTTAGCTTTTCTTGAGTATGCCAGACTGTTCCTCATTCCAGATTCATTGAGATCAGGCCCCCGTCGTTTTTTGAAAGCTGGTGCTGCGCCATCAGAACGGCCAGAATTTCTTCCTCAGAGGCAAAGAGCCGGGGAAGCTCGTATCCGGCATCGGTATAGCAGTAGCCCCGGCGGGAAGCGTTGAATTCCAGGGGGGTTCCGAAGCGGTCCCGCATAAAAACAATGGTGCGCTGGGCGGTTTTGGAGGAAACTTCAAACTAGCCGGCCAGGGTGGAGGCATTGGGGAAGCGGTTGCTTTGAATCTGATAGTCGAACCACTTGAAGCGCTCAAGGATAAGGAAACCTCCCATCGGCAATCTCCTTCAAAAGAATCATTTCCGGCGCATCGGCAAGGATGGCTTGAAATGATTCCTGAAATGATTCAGGCCAAAGGAATCCAGTCAAAAAGAATTCTTAATCCTATAAAACACTTAAATTATTTCGTAAACATTTTTATTTTATCCGTTATTGCTTTGGTTGTTAGATCAGAGACAAATGACATGGAAGCAGATTGACAAATTATAAATGATGACGTCATAATGAGTTCAAATAATGGTATTGATGAGAGGACCGCCGAATTCTATGCCCAGATATTTGCCGACTTGAAACAAAAAGGTCGTCCCATTCCCACAAACGACCTGTGGC
>JAPLJE010000123.1:0-2710 GCA_026388755.1 Deltaproteobacteria bacterium
AGGATGCTTCAGCACCTTCTGATGCTGGTGTAACACGTCAAGAATCACTTTTTTCACCAGATCAGGCGGCGCGTCATAATCCAGGCCAATCGTTATCTTGGAACGTACCTTTCGGTCCGGTTTGGAATAGTTTAAAAAGATTCGGGAAGTGATTTCTGAATTGGGTATATAGACAAGTACCTGGTCTCGGGTGAGGAGTTTGGTGGATTTCCAGTTGATGCTGGTAACCATACCGATATAATCACCCACCTGAATCCAGTCACCGATGTCGAATGGCCGTTCAAGCTGAAGGACAAGGCCAAAGAAAAAATTGCTGAGCAGCGACTGGGCGGCAAACCCTAGGACAACGGTGAGCGCAGCAGACGTGGTGATCAGGCTGATCAGATTGATATTGCTTTGCAGACGAAGGACAATAAAAAACAAAATCGCATAACACAGAAACAGAATAAAATCCCGGGTGATTCTGGGAAAAGGCTTTTTCCCGCGGATTTTCAGCGGAATTTCCAGAGCGCCGGCAAAAACCAGCCGTGCAACCGCCCAGGACAACACAATGGATTCGGTGACAGCGAACCAGAGGTTCCAGTCCGTGGATGACACAAGGGATTGGGTCAGGCGGGAAAAAAAATGGATGCAAAAATAAACAATTAAGAGCGTGAGGGGGAGTTCGGGGAATTTTGAGGACCGTTTCGATGCCAGGCGATACAGACTGAGCAGGGCAATGAACAGAAGCGACATCCATGAAATCGAATCAATAAACGTTGGCACGCTTTACCATCCTACTTCCTTCCTTTCCTCGATTGGCTATGAAGCGTCATGATAGGCTCTGTTATTGGAACGAATGTATGGTGGGCTGCAATGATATCAAAAAAGGGGCAACCGAAAATCTCAGGCTACCCCTCAGGACTGGCTTGCTTTATACATCATCAGTAAAAAGAAGCGGTATACTCAGTCAGGAACGATTTTTAGTGTCTTGCGTAAGAAATTCCCCACCATTTTTCCTGTGCAGATTTTTCGGCAGCTTGGTCCGTCACATTATTAAATCCCCACCAGCTGAATCCCAGATGGCTCCAGGTTTTGTAATGGGAGTTGTGCTCCATGTATTCGGATTGCTTGATTCCTGCGCATCCTGCCAGAAACATTCCCAATGCAATGATTAAAACCAATTTTTTCATGAGTTTTCCTCCTTTTATTGAATCATTAACAAAATAAACAATTACACTTCTCCATATTCTCCGTGTGATTTCATATAACAAAATCATCAAGAGTGCAATCAAAATTCTGAAAAATATTAATAACGAGGATCCTACCCTCTGAAGCTCAAAAAATTCGGTTAATCTTGCGATTACCACAACCAAAATTTTCTGCAAAGGAAAAAATTTATCGGATGGAGATCAATATAAAATCTTGAAAAACCGATCATGTTCGAATATGAATTATAGGGTTTGATTTAACGCCTTATTGGCATAATCCGGATATGGAGGAAGGGTATGGGACAGAAGATTCTGGTTGCCCTTGATGATTCCAGGAATGCGATGCGGACAATTGAATTTATTACCAAGACGTTTTCACCATCTGAAAACGACATTACCCTTTTCAGCGTTCTTCCTGATACCGCCGCGCTTTGCGACATGAACAGCCCTGAATTGACCCCGTATTTTCTTTCTCAGCATAGTAATTTCTGCCAGCTTGAAGAGCGAAAGAAACAACTGGTCAATGAAGCCCTGAAACAGGCAAAGGATGTTTTGGTAAATGCCGGTTTCGATAAAGATCGTATTCGCCTGAAAGTTCAGGTAAAGAAGAGAGGAATTGCCAGGGACATCATTGAAGAAGCCCATTCCGGGTATTCCATCGTCGTTATGGGAAGAAGAGGCCTTTCCGGAATCATGGAGTTTATGCTGGGAAGCGTTTCTCAAAAAGTCATTCATAGCGCGAAGGATATTTCAGTGCTGATTGTCAACTGACCCAGGATAGCGATGATGAATTCCCCCCGAACGGTTGCCTTTTCAAAAAACGCGACCAATGTTTTTTTCCATATTCTGACAGCATGCAACCTCCGATGCCGTCACTGCTATATCAATCTTTCCCAGCAAGGCGCTGAATCGCTGGATATCGATACGATCACTGCCTGGCTGAACGCGTTTGCCGGAAAAGGAAATCCGCCCAATGTGATTTTTCTGGGTGGAGAGCCCACCCTTCATCCGGGACTTCCCCTTGCCGTAAAACATGCCAGACGACTGGGATATCAATCGATTACCATCGATACGAATGGATACCTGTTTCATGATATTCTCCATCGCCTGGATCCGGACGAAGTGGATTTTTTCAGTTTCAGCCTGGATGGGGCCACGCCAGGGGTCAACGATAGCCTTCGGGGAGACGGTGTCTACCATGCCTGCCTGAAGGGTATTCGGCAGGCGGTTTCCAGAGGGTTTCACACCAGCCTGATTTATACGGTCAGCAGCGCTAACCTTCATGAACTTGAAAAAATGCCCGAGCTTCTGGCGGATCTGGGAATCCGCCGGTTTTTTATTCAGGTTGTGGGCATTCGGGGGAAACCTGCTCAAGCTGCGGCATCCGAACCGGACAGAATCAATCAGGTTTCTCCGGACCAGTGGATGCGCCAGGTGCCGGCGGTAGCGCAAAAAGCTGCGATGATGGGAATCTCCGTTACCTATCCCCGGGTTTTTCTGAAGCCTGCCGAGTCTTTCGA
>JAPLJE010000123.1:2736-3323 GCA_026388755.1 Deltaproteobacteria bacterium
CAAACGGCAGGGTTTATCAATGTCCGCTCTGTGAAGATTATCCCCTTCACAGCAAAATCATTGAGAATAATCGCTTGATTGCAACTCCTGGGATCAACGAGGCAGATCTCTTTAAGCTCGATATTCCCGAAGGCTGTGTCATGAACCGGATCATCCAGCCAGGCAATATCCGCTACTTGCCGGATGGCTCGCAGGAGTATCGCATTGCCTGTTGCCTGCTGAAGGAAGAGATCCGTGGAGGATAAGATTTTGAATTCAAATCTGATTTGGTCGGAAATTGATTTAAATGCCATTTCTCATAATGTTCTGGAGCTTCGCCGCATAACCAGCCCCGGATCACAGTTGATGGCCGTGGTCAAGGCCAATGGCTACGGACACGGAGCCCTTGAGGTCGCGCTGGTGGCTCTGAAAAATGGGGCGGACTGTCTGGGGGTGGCCCGAATGGATGAAGGGGTTCATCTGCGAAGGGCCGGGATTACCGTTCCCATACTGATTCTGGGGTATACTCCGCCGGAACACAGCGAGACGCTTGTTGCTCATCGTCTGATTCAGACCGTTTATACGTTCGAAGCTGCGGAAGCCTTGTC
>JAPLJE010000579.1 GCA_026388755.1 Deltaproteobacteria bacterium
CAAATACCTGTATCTCACCGTCCAGACGGTCCTCCTCGTCGGCATATTTTTGTTTACGGCTTGCTACCGAACTTCCCATCGCATATCCTCCAGCTCCCCCCAACAACGCCCCTATTCCAGCTCCGACCAACATACCGTTGTTACCTCCCAAAACTTTGCCCAAAACACCACCTAAAACAGCTCCCATCCCGGCTCCAACGGCAGTCCCTTGTGCTTCAGTATAGTTGGCATCATCACTGGTTGAGCTTGAACCGGGTGTGGTTCCTGTAGTAGCACATCCTGAAAGCAGTGCAAACAAGACACCCACAACTATCAGTTTTTGAAAAAGACATTTCACGATATCGCCTCCCCTTAGTCGTTTGCTCCTGAAGTAACCCTTCATGTTTCATGGAAAGAGCTTTATGGGCCTTGTCATTGGATAATACATTGCTTTCAAGGGGTTGAACTATAGGGGGGCAGTTTTTGCTTGTCAAGGGATATTATGTATCTGGCCACCGACTGAGCAGTATTGGCCTCTAATGAATCCAGATAATAAATATTGATGTCAATGCGGTTCTGCTATGAAACTGACGGCCCGATTTTGTGCAAAATGCGGGCAAACCATCAGAGCCGATGAATGCCGGCCATCAGGGAAGAGCGGCGGGGTAAGACCTGGACATGTCGAGTGGTTTTTCGCGCCTGGATGCCCATTAGCGGCAAACGATCCGGGCGGCAATACTTAATAAAACGGATTAAGTAACAAGGGAGGGAGATTGCCCTCGGAACTCCATCCGCGAAGGCGGTAATAGTCCTTTGTCAGTTTGTCCATTTCTTCGCGGGTGATGCTGCCGCCGGTTTCGAGGGGTTCTTTGAAAAATCGCTCAGGAAGCCGGTCGTCTGCTGCGGTTAGGCCTTCCTGAATATTGAAATACCGGGCGCTGTCGGTTACCCGTTTCGCAAGGGACGTTAGCCCTGCTTTATCCAGTTTGAGACCCGTGGTTAGAAAAATGATCGTGGACAGCTCTTCCCAGGTGTAAAAATCCCGGTAGAACCGGCACGTGATCAGACAGTCATGAAGCGTACAACGATCCTCGAAATCCAGAAACAGCTCGGCCTTGCCGTCATGTTGATTCGGGTCGATGAGGCCTGCCAACTCCGCCTTGTAGAATGTGCTTCTCAAATGGCAGGCGCCCCTGTCGCTGACCGCATAGGCAAGGCCCATACCCTTCAGGATTCTGGGGTCATAGCCTGCGGGTTCCATTCCCTTGACATGAATCGCGATGTCTTCAAGTCCCAGCTCGGCGCTGGCGGTTTTAATGCCTTCGGCCAGAAGCGCTCCGATGCCTTCTCTGCGGGATATTTTCTGAAGAATATCCGCAACATGATCCGCGTTTCCGTATGTCAGCGTTTCCTTGATCTTTCCCCGGAGCGAAGCTTCAATCGCAAAGGCAGCCATGTTTCCGGCCGTGATGGTATCGATGCCCAGCCGGTCGCATAGATCATTCAAATACGCGATTTCCTCGATCTGATCGATGAGACAGAGCCCACCGAATGCATACAGGGTCTCATACTCGGGTCCTTCCAGCTTCAGGCCTTTATGTCTGCCATCCTGAACCTCGATGGATTTGCCGCATCCCATAAAACAGGTCAGACAGGCCTTTGGCCGGGCATTACATCGCTCCTTCATGCTGTCGGCGCTGATATTCGGCCAACCGTCCATGCGGCCGGAAGCCCAGTAACGGGTGGGAAAAGCGCCTGCCGTATTCAGCATGGCCACCATCATCGGGGTGCCATGGTTGCGGTATGCTTCCGTGGCCTTGTGATCCTTGAGCTTCTTCAGGGTTTCTTTGGCATAATTCTTGATCCCCTCAGGGTCGGCAAAGGGCCGCTTCTGTTTGCCATGAAACACCACGGCCTTGAGGTGTTTGGAGCCCATGACCGCGCCCATACCGGTTCTACCGGCAGAACGCCAGTAGTCGTTTTCAATGACAGCGAACCGGACCCGGTTTTCCCCGGCCGGACCAATAACCATGGCGCCACAATCGCTTGCAGATGCAAGACTTTTCACCGTCTTTTCCGTCTCGTAGGTTTCCTTTCCCCACAAGGGTGTGGCATCGTGAAACAGCACCCGGGTATCGGAGATCTCCAGCCAGACGGGTTTTTCCGAGCATCCCCGAATGACAAAGGCATCGTAACCCGTGCGGCTCATGGGAATGGCAATCTTTCCGCCGGAATAGGATGCGCCGTAAAAACCGGTCAGCGGCGACTTTGAAAAAATACCATGCCGGCAGGAGCCATAAATGGCGCTGTCTGTAACCGGTCCCAGGGCCACAATCAGATGGTTTTCCGGAGAAAAGGGGTCGACCCTGGGGGGATTGTACTTCAACAGAAGCTGGGTTCCCAGCCCTTTTCCCCCAAGGACCGTTTCAAGTACATGATCCTCCAGCGTCTCAACCCGGGTGGTTTTATCCGCCATGTCAATAATCAGCAGTCGCCCGAAAAACCCTTTCATGGCATTTCCTTTCCAGTAGTAAAGAGGCTGAAGACCGAAGGGATGAAGTTATTATATCCATTAGCCTTTTCCCTTCAGCCTTAAAACTTAAACACCTGAATTAGAGCGTCAGCTCGGAAAGACTTTCTTCAAAAATCGCCAGCCCCTTTTCCAACTGTTCATCGGTTATCACCAGCGGCATCAGGGTCCGGATCACGTTGCTCTTGTGCCCGCAGGATAGCAGAACCAGTCCTTTTTCATAGCAGGAAGCCAATATTTTTTTGGTCTCTTCGGTTGCCGGTACCTTGGTAACCCGATCCTTTACCAGTTCAAGCGCAATCATGGGACCCTTGCCGCGGACATCCCCTATGATTTCATATTTGTCTTTCATGGCCAGGAAGCGTTTCCAGAGCTTTTCACCAAGGGCTTCAGCTTTCTGCAGGAGCTTATCTTCATAAAGAACATCCAGAACCGCCAGGGCTGCCCTGCAGGCGATCGGATTTCCGGCATAGGTGCCGCCAAGGCCGCCCACATGAGGTTTGTCCATCATTTCCTTGCGTCCGGTGACTGAACTTAGTGGCAGTCCGCCGGCCAGACTCTTAGCCAGCGTAATGATATCCGGTGCAATGCCCCAGTGGTCGATGGCAAACATTTTACCGGTTCGGCCGGCGCCCGTCTGCACTTCATCAATGATCAGTGCAATGCCGTATTTCTGGCAGATGCTCTGAATCTTGGGAAAATATTCCGGCGGCGGCGTCACAAATCCGCCCTCACCCTGAATGGGTTCGGCAATCACTGCAGCTGTTGATTCCGGAGCCACGTAAGCCGTGAAAAAATCTTCCAGATAATCCGCACAGGCTGTGCCGCACGACGGGTACGAAAGCCCGAATGGGCATCTGTAGCAGTAGGCATAGGGCATTCGGTAGACTTCCGGGGCAAAGGGGCCGAAACCAAATTTATAGGGTTTCACCTTGCTCGTCAGGGTCATGGTCAGCAGGGTGCGGCCGTGAAATCCGTTTTCAAAGCAGATGACAGCAGGTCTTCCCGTGGCATATCTGGCAACTTTCACGGCATTTTCAACCGCTTCCGCACCGCTGTTGGCAAACATGGTCATTTTGGGAAAATCGCCGGGCGCCAGCGCATTCAACTTTTCCGCCAGTTTCAGATATGGCTCGTACATGGCCACATGAAAACAGGTGTGTATGTATTTTTCCGCCTGATCCTTGATAGCTTCAACCACCCGCGGATGGCAGTGCCCCACATTGTTGACGCCGATGCCGCCCGCAAAATCGATGAGCTCCCGGCCGTCCACACTAAGATCCAGAAGTTCTTGTATTGAGGTGTTCATTGATTTCTCCTTTTATATATATTCATAAATATTCGCGTATTCAGAAACCAGAATGCTGGTTGAATAAGTCCCGAATGGTTTCACGTCGCGTTAGTAAGGCGTATCTAAATGTAATCTGTCTCGCAAGGAACATACCATTTCATCTTACAGACTCATTTACCCGGAAAATTGGTGAAAAACACCTGTATCTGCATTGATTCAGGAAGCCGCTGTGCTAAGATTCCAAAAAATAAAGTTCAAATAAGCTCCTTTCATTTTAATGCGGGATTGCATTTAATATGCGAATGTGCATATATGGAAATTGCTTTTTATAAATAAAAATATTTATCCTTTTTCCCCGATTACCCATATGGAAGATAATTGGCCCTTGGTTGGGATCGGCAGAGCCATTCGCCCGACGGAAGATACCGATGCTGCAAAATCAAAACAACAGTTTAGCCCAATCCCCGATCTTGGATGAACGGATCTGCCAGGCAATTCTGGATAAAATCCGGGATGCGGTCATTGCTGTGCATCCCTCCGGAACGGTCAGTTATTTAAACCCGGCAGCAATCACCTGTTTCAATCTCAGTCTTGGTACGCAATTTGAATTAGCATTTCCAGAGCTGAAGCAGTTGCTACTTCAAACCCTGAAGAATCAGCAGGATTGCCTGAACCTGAGTGTTACCATCGGCCAGCATCAATTTCTGGCCAATCTCTACGCGCTCCATGAACAGGGAAAGCCGGCCGGGGCATTGTGCGTCCTGGAAAATCGCACGGAAATGAATCGGATCATTCAAACAATGTTATCGTTTCAGGAGCTTTCCCGGGAACTAGATACGATTATCGACTCATCCTACGATGGACTGTGGATCTGCAATGCCAATGCTACGGTGCTGCGGATCAATTCCGCCTCGGAGCGCCTGAACAATATCCGGGCTGCCGAGGTGGTCGGCCGCAACATGGCGGACCTGGTAGCAGAAGGATTCATCAACCGATCCGCCACCCTGGAGGTGATTAAAACCGGATCAACGGCAACAATGCTTCAGAATACCAACACCGGCCGGAAGCTGATGATTACGGGAAGTCCCATCTTTGATGAAGCCGGAAAGCTGGTCCGCGTGGTTGTCAACGAACGGGATATCACGGAAATCGATTCCCTGCATGAGGAACTTCAGCGCCAGGAAGCCATCAAGAATCAATATCGCAATCACATGCTGGAGATGCAACTTGCGGAAATGGAATCCCGCAGAATCATTGCCCGAAGCCCCTGCATGGCCAAGCTTCTGCAACAGGCCATTAAAGTCAGCAAGGTGGATTCAACCGCCCTGATTCTGGGGGAATCCGGCGCAGGCAAGGAACTGATCGCGGATCTCATACACAAACATTCGAACCGGGCCAGCCAGCCCATGATCAAAATCAACTGCGGCGCCATTCCCGAATCCCTGGTTGAATCCGAGCTGTTCGGATATGAAAAAGGCGCCTTTACCGGAGCGCAGAAACAGGGAAAGCCCGGTTATCTTGAACTGGCTCAGGATGGTCTGCTATTTCTGGATGAAATCGCAGAGCTTCCCCTGGCTTCACAGGTCAAGCTTCTCCGGTTTCTGGAAGACGGCGTGGTTTGCCGGGTCGGCGGCGTCAAAAGCCGAAAACTCAATGTCCGTATTCTGGCAGCCACCAACCGAAACTTAAAAGAGATGGTCAGCGCCGGAGGATTCCGAAAAGACCTGTATTACCGGCTTCACGTCATTCCACTGCATGTACCGCCCTTGCGGGAACGGACGGAATGCATTCTGCCGCTGCTGCATCATTATCTGCATTTTTTTGCCGGTAAAATCGGCAAAACCGAATCCATACATCTTTCTAAGCCGGTAACCGAAGCACTGCTTTCCTATCCCTATCCCGGAAATGTCCGCGAGCTCATCAATATCTGTGAACGGGCAGTGGTCATGAGCGAGGAGGAATGGATCTCTCTTGACGATTTGCCCCGGGATGTGGCAGATTCCAGAAAATCCAAAGAGCTTTCAGATCTCATGGATTTATCCCAAAACTCCCTGAAGGAACTCATGGAAAAATTCGAGCGCTCGGTGTTGCGAAAGGCTTCAGCACAGTACGCAACCCAGGACAAAATCGCCAAAGCGCTAGGCGTTGATCAGGCGACCATTGCCAGAAAATTGAAAAAATACGCAATGATCCTGCAAACCCCAAAGGGAAATTCCATGCAATAATTTCAAGCAGCAACGAAGTCATTCCACAGATTCACTGTCTGAAGCTTGGGAATCCGTGAAATGGCAGATTATTTCCGATTAAAAAGTATATGCAATGATGCATATACTTTTCACTGACGTCTGGCCAGCCCCATCCTGCAGAGAAGCGGGTGCTTTCTCTGGGTTTTTTACTTACCGAATCCGAATCGGCTGTTATTTCAGGTGAGTTAATGAATATTTTTTGACAGGAAATCCTTTCTTGTGTTGTGGCATATAGATTGCAGACATGACTCCATCACAGCTTGCTGTATCGGTTGTTTGTGATATTAACATTCTATTAAGGAGGCAAACATGAAGGGACGAACGAAAGTACTGGCTTTACTGTTGGTTTTAGCAATGTCTGTACCGGTGTGGGCGGATGAAGCGCGCGACTTTTTCAAGGTCGGCGTGATTACCTCCCTTTCAGGAAGTCTGGCAACAGGCGGCAATGTCACCAAGCGCGGTTATGATCTCTGGGCCAATGAAGTAAATGCCGCAGGCGGTATTGAAATTCAGGGCAAAAAATACCCCGTGAAACTCTTTTACGGAGACGATCAGTCTGAGCCGGCCCAGGGCGCTTCTGCTGCTGAGCGGCTGGCCACCCAGGAGAAAGTCGACTTTGTTCTGGGTCCTTATGCTTCCGGCCTGACCCTTGCCGCAGCCCCGGTTCTGGAGAAATTCAAAATTCCCATGATCACCGGTTCTGCGGAATCCCCCATGATCTGGAAAGAAAAATTCCGCTATACATTCGGCACCATCCCGCCGGTGAATTATACCGGCTCAGCGCCCATCAACACAATTGCCAACCTGAACCCCAAACCCAAAACCGCCCTCATTTTGGGCTCCAACGATACATTTTCCAAAGCCACTGCCGAGGCATTTCAGGATGCGGCAGTCAAAGCCGGAATCAAAGTGCTCAAATTCAATATCGTCCCTTCCGGACAGGATCTGATTCCCTATCTGTCCGCTGCCAAAGCCATGCAACCGGATCTGATTGCTTTTGGCGGGCATGATGAAGAACTGATTAAGCTGGTCAAAGCCCTGAATCAGATCAACTACACGCCCAAAGCACTTTTGATGCACTATGGCGTAACCGAACCGGCTTTCGTCGAAGCGCTGCAGAAGAATGCAGATCAGGTTTTCGGCGCCTCCGTCTGGACAGAGACCATCAAAACCAAGGGTGAAGTGCTGTGGCCGGATGCCAAAAGTTATGCCGATGCCGCGATGACAGCCTACAATGTACCGGCCGATTATACCCAGGCAGGCTCTTCTGCCGCAGGAATCGCCTTTCAGATGGCTTTGATCAAGATCAATGCCGTGCCGCCCCTGGATGAGAAAAAACGGGATGAACTGGTCGATGCGCTTGAGAAACTGAAGGTTCAGACCTTCTACGGCCAGATTAGCTTTGCCACCGAAGGACAGTTCTACCATGCCAATGTCGGCCTGACACCGCTGACCATCCAGATTCAAAACGGAAAAGTGGTTGTGGTTGGTCCTGAAAATCTGGCTGAAAGCAAGCCGTTATACCCCATGAAAGCCAAGAAATAAGGTTTAACAGAGTAACCATTCAGGTGGATAGGCTGATATGCAGCTATCCACCTGATCTGTCACGATTTCAATGACTTTCGTCAGATATCTTCAACCATCGGAGCAGGTATCATGGAATTATTGCCTCAGGCCACGATTGACGGCCTTTTGATCGGCGGAATTTATATCACCATTGCCATCGGGTTTTCTCTGGCCTACGGCGTCATGCACATCATTGATTTTGCTGTTGGCGAATGGATCATGCTTGGGGCTTTTCTCGGGTATTATCTCAACCTGTGGTCTGTCGTGGATCCGTTTATTCTCCTGCCGGCAATTTTTCTGGTTTTCAGTTTGATCGGATACCTGATTCAGCCCCTGGTTTACCGGGTGATCAGCGGCAAAAAGGGAAACCCCGTCCTGATGGGACTGGTCTTTACGTTCGGACTGGCTTTGATGTTCCGTGGCATGGCCTTGACCGGTTTCGGATTTTATTCTCACTCCATTCCTTCCGCCATTTCTCAGGATTCCTTCTTTCTTGAGATGGGCAGCGTTTTCATCACCATCCCTTATGTGCGTCTTGCAGGGCTGTTATATGCCCTTGCCATTACCCTGGTGCTTCATTTTGTCCTGAAGAAAACCGACTTTGGCCGTGCAGTAAGAGCCCTTTCCCAGCACCGCGAAGCCTCTGGATTGATGGGGATAAATGCCAAGCGGATCAGCTCCTATGTTTATGGAATTTACGTGGGACTCAGCGCCATGACCGGGGTCATCATCGGCAGCATTTTCACCATCAACGCGCAGATGGGCGGAGAATATACGATACTGGCGTTTTTTATTGTGGTTCTGGCCGGTATGGGATATCTGGCCGGGGTTCCCTGGGCAGCGTTTCTGCTGGGCCTGGTTCAGTCGTTTTTCCTGATTTACCTGAATCCCAGTTACACACTGATGGCAGTATTCGGCATTCTGTTCACCATTTTGTTAATCTCCCCCAAGGGGCTTTTTGGAAGAGGCGTATGAGCCGAAAGTTTCTCCTACTCATTCTGGCATTCGGTGTCCTGCTTACAGTGCCTTCAGTGATTCATGACACGTTTTTTCTGAGGATCATCACTGAAGCGATTCTGTGGATTGGCCTGGCCATTTCCTGGGATGTCCTGGCAGGATATACCGGTTATTTGAATTTCGGGCATGGCGCCTTTTTCGGTATCGGAGCCTACACCACCGCCCTGCTCATGAAGCTATGCGGCTGGTCTTTTTTCCTGGCACTTCCGGTTGCCGGCCTGGCAGCCGGCGTCCTCGCATTGATTGCCGGTATTCCGACGCTTCGGCTAAAAGGCGCGTATTTTGCCATCGCCACATGGGCGCTGTCCCGTGCCATTCAACAAGTAGCACTGGTCATGGATATAACCGGAGGGCCCGACGGCATGAGGCTTCCCACTTTTTTACATCCCGATTTTTTTTATTATCTCATGCTCGGGGTTGTGGGCGGTATCTTTGCACTGTACTGGTTCCTGTTGGAAAAAGCCCCTTTCGGGCTCAAGGTCAAAGCCATCCGCGAAGATGACCAAAGCGCCATGTCTCTGGGACTGAATCCCACATGGATCAAACTCCAGGCATTTATCCTTTCCGCGGTGCCCACCGGAATATTGGGGGCCATTTACGCGTACTGGATCACTTACATTGATCCGGCATCCGTCCTGGGAGATCTGGTTACGGATCAAGCTGTTGTCATGGCCGTATTCGGAGGACTGGGAACCCTGATCGGCCCCGCCATCGGCGCCATCATCATCTTTTTGTTCAAGACTTATTTCTGGGCATATCTGTCCGATTACCAGGTTCTTTATCTGATCATCCTGGGAGGGGTGATCGCCGCCAGCGTCGTATTCCTCCCCAATGGTCTGTGGGGTACGATAACCGGTTATCTGCAAACCCGGAAAGCATCAAAACAGGAACCGGTTTCTCAAGGAATAACCGATAAAGGAGCCCATCATGTCTGAGCCTCTCCTTCAAGTGAATGCCGTCACCAAGACTTTTGGAGGACTACACGCGGTGTTCCAGGTATCCTTCCATATCGCTCCCGGCGAGATTATCGGACTCATCGGCCCCAACGGTGCGGGGAAAACGACCCTGTTCAATGTGATCAGTGGCTTTTATGCGCCCAACAAAGGACAAATTCATTTCAAGGGACAGGATATCAGCGGAAAGCCGCCGTATAAGCTGGCAGTTCTCGGCATCGGCCGCACCTTTCAGGTGGTGAAGCCCTTTGCCGGCCTGACAGTTCTGGAAAATGTCATCATTGCATCCTTTGCACGCCATCCCAAGCGCCGTCAGGCGGAACAGCATGCCTGGCGGATTCTGGAAACAACCGGCCTGGCGGATCGGGCCAATGCCCAGGCTTCCAGTTTAACCCTGGCGGGTCGAAAGCGCCTGGAGGTCAGCAAGGCCCTGGCCCTGGAGCCGGCACTGCTCCTTCTGGATGAAGTAGTTGCGGGCCTGAACCCGACTGAGACGGACCGGACCATCGAACTCATTCTTTCCATGCGCAACCAGGGCATCACCATCTTAATCGTCGAGCATATCATGCGGGTCATCATGAACATCAGCGATCGCGTTGTGGTACTCAATTTCGGTCAGAAAATCGCGGAAGGCATTCCCAGGGATGTGGCCAAGGATTCCGGGGTCATCCAGGCATATCTGGGGGAGGCGCCTCAATGAACATTTTAAGTGCAAAATCGGTTTCAGTTTTTTACGGGGACATCCAGGTCCTGTGGGATATCTCCTTTTCCGTCCCCTCCGGACAGATCGTGGCCCTTCTCGGGACCAACGGCGCCGGTAAAACTACGGCCCTGAAAACGATCTGCGGTCTGCTTTCCGGTGCATCCGGCCAGATTGACTTTGAAGAAAAGATTATCAGCGGCCTTCCGGTCCATGACATCGCCAATCTGGGAATTACCCTGGTTCCTGAAGGCAGGCAGCTTTTCCCCAAAATGGATGTCGAGGAAAATCTCCTGATAGGTTCCTATCTCAGCCGGACCCATGTCCACCGAGCAAAAAACCTGAGCAAAGTCTATGAACTTTTCCCCCGTTTGGCAGAGCGCAAAAACCAAATTGCGGAAACCCTTTCCGGCGGTGAGCAGCAGATGGTGGCCATCGGCAGGGCCCTGATGCAGAGCCCGAAACTGATCATGTTCGATGAGCCCAGTCTGGGTCTTTCTCCGATTCTGGTTCAGGAAATGTTCCGGGTCATCGAAGAGCTTCACAGCCAGGGACTGACGATTTTTCTGGTTGAACAGAATGTTCACCAGACGCTTAAAATCGCCGATTACTGTTATGTGATGGAAAACGGCCGCATCGTCAAGGAAGGAACGGGAAAGGATATGGAAAATGACGCATCAATCCGGGAGACATATCTGGGGTTCTGAGTTTAATGTCAATACAAATATCAATATCCTATGGGATGCTTTTTCAAAATGCGGTTTGCGCTGGAGCTTTCCCGCCGGAACGTGCGGCACGGAACCGGGGGGCCCTTCGGGGCTGCGGTCTTTGACCGTGATGGGCAGTTGATCGCTCCAGGAATCAACCTGGTCGTCATTTCGAACTGCTCTTTGCTTCACGCGGAAATGGTGGCTCTGGCTGGCGCCCAGCAGAAACTGGGGCGCTATGATATCGGTGATGGCGGCAGGCTCCATTACGATCTCTTTGCCACGACCGAGCCTTGCACCATGTGCTTTGGCGCCATTCCCTGGTCCGGAGTACGCCGGCTGGTTTGCGGGGCGCGGGACGAAGACGCCCGCGCGATCGGTTTCGATGAAGGCCCGAAGCTTGCCGACTGGATGGCGGCACTCAATGATCGCGGCATCACCGTCATTCGCGACGTTTTGCGGGATGAGGCGGCAGCGGTGCTTCAAGACTATATTTCAGCCGGTGGAATCATCTACAACACAGGCCATTAGACAACCTCCCTTACTGTGTAGTTTCCTTCCACTGCCTCCTTGATTACTGATACCGGTGAACACTTGCCTGGCTTTAGATTAAGGCCATGGCTTTTTCCGGACAGATTTCCTGACAGCAGAAACAGCGGATGCAGATTTCAGGATCAGCAATCGGATAATCCCCGTTCATCGACAGGGCAGACACTGGACATTGTTCGATACAGGCGCCGCACCCCGTACAAAGTTCCACATCCGCATGGGGCCGAAGCAACGTCGGCCTGTGAAGAATCTCCTGTATGGCAGGATTGTTCATATTTGCTTCACCGCCCAGGGGGGGCAGTTTGAAATCAGGCAGTTGTTTGAGCTTTCCGATGATTTCTATCGTTTCAAGATCATAATCTCCCAGGCCCACGCTTTTGGCCTTGCGAAGAAAACCCAGCCTGGCCGGATCACACCCCATCATGGTCGCAATGACGGCATCCAGAGCCACGGCGTTGTCCGAGGCCAGGATCAGTCCGATGTCTCTTAGCTCCGGAGACGCCGGACCATTTCCTTCCATTCCCACCACCGCATCCACAATGAACAGATCCGGCACCCGGAGCCGGAACACATCCACAATCATTTCATGAAACCGCTCCGGACTGCCCGCAGCTTTGTGAAGCTGGGCTTTTTGAGCGCCGGGCAGAAAGCCGTAACTGTTTTTGATGGCTCCGGTCATGACCGTCAGGCCGTGTGTTTTGAATTTGGGCAGGCTGATAATAATATCCGCATCCAGAACCGCCCGAGAGAGGCTCACCGTCGGCATATATTCCGCGTTGAAATCAATTTTCTGTGAATCGGTACCAATATTCCGATAGTAGCCCCCGGAGGCTTCCATCAAGCCCGTCTTTCTGAAACTCTCCTCGTTGGCGCCATAGCTGAAAACGCCGGGATTGTCCCCCACGATAATCGAAGCCGGCTTCATGGATTCAATCCGCTTCACGACCGCACGCAACACGGCGGGATGGGTCACGATCGCCTCACTGGCTTCGGATGCTCTCAGAACATTGGGTTTGATCAAGACTTTCTTGCCCTTCAGATTCAAGGGGAAAATTTCAAATGCCTTATCTATCGCCTGCTGGAGGTCTTCGTAAGTTGCTGATTGGATCATCACTGTGGACATGGGTGGTACCTCTTGTGTTGGGTTGAACGGATCAATGGCTGTATGTCTGATAATACTGTAATTCATGTACAGTATCCATAGAAAAATTGATTCACCCCCCCTCTTTCCATTGATTGTCTCCTGTCTAAAAATCGGTTATTATATAAAACGAACGATCGTTTTATTTTATTGACAGACGTCAAGCGATGGGATACTGTCTTTTGAAATAATTGATCATCATTCAGTTCAGTTGTTAATGAATATTACTAAGGAGATCATAATTGAATAGACATTTAGTAAGCTCAAGCACCGTGAAATCATGTATTTGTTTGCGTTCTTTGTTGGCTTGATGTCTATTCACTTTCGATCGCATTAGTAAGCGGATG